>CALAHL010000826.1 GCA_937891725.1 uncultured Rhodospirillaceae bacterium
TGAGGAATACGGCGTAATGCATGTCTCGCTCTACGAGGACATCGCGCATTTCGGCCGGATCACGAAGTCCTATGATTATCCGGTCCGGGTCAACGACCGCTATGTCATGGCACCCAGCCCGATCCCGAAATTCGACAATCCGAAAATGGACCGGATGGCGGCCCTGCAGCTGTTCGGCGCCGGTCGGGAGAAGCGGATCTACGCGGTACCGCCCTACACCAAGGTCAAATCCCTCGATTTCGAGGACCATCCGTTCGAGATCGAGACCTGGGACGAACCCTGCGCCCTGTGTGCGGCGACCGACAGCTATCTCGATGAGGTGGTGACCGATGATAAGGGCGGGCGGATGTTCGTCTGCTCCGACAGCGACTACTGCGCCGACCGGCGGGATGCGGGCCATGTCGGCCCCGGCCTGCCCACCGCCCCGAAAGCCATCTCGCGCGACGGAGGAAAATCGTGACCGCACCCCGTACCCCGCTCCTGACCGTCAATGGTCTGACCCATCGCTACGGTGAGCGTATCGGCTGCTCGGACGTCTCCTTCCAGATGTTTCCGGGCGAAGTCCTGGGAATCGTGGGCGAGTCCGGATCCGGCAAGACCACGCTGCTGAAATGCATCTCCGGGCAGATGGAACCGACCGAGGGCAGCATCCTCTACGCCAGCCGCGACGCCGGTGACGTCGAGGTCTATGGGCTGGGCGAGGCCAGACGGCGCATGCTGATGCGGACCGACTGGGGCATCGTCTATCAGAATGCCCGCGACGGCTTGCGGATGAAGGTCTCGGCCGGCGCCAATGTCGGCGAACGGCTGATGGCGATCGGGGAACGCAACTACGGCGATATCCGGCATCAGGCCGAGGACTGGCTGACCCGTGTCGAGATGGACATCGCCCGGATGGACGATCTGCCGGCGACCTTTTCCGGCGGCATGCAGCAGCGCCTGCAGATCGCCCGCAATCTGGTGACCAAGCCGCGTCTGGTGTTCATGGACGAGCCGACCAGCGGGCTCGACGTTTCGGTGCAGGCGCGCCTGCTCGATCTGGTGCGCGGCCTCGTCTCCACCCTCGGCCTCGCCTGTATCGTGGTGACCCACGACCTCGGCGTGGTCCGGCTGCTCTCCCACCGGCTGATGGTGATGAAGGGCGGCCGGGTGGTCGAACACGGGCTGACCGATCAGGTGCTCGACGACCCGCAGCACGCCTATACCCAGCTGCTGGTCTCCTCGATCCTACCGGTCTGATGAAAGGGATATCGGACATGACGACCCTCACCGATGGCGACATGCTGCACGCGCGGAACCTGTCGAAACATTTCGTGCTGCACAATCAGGGGGGCATCCGCATCGACGTCTTCACCGCCCTGGATGTATCGGTGGCGCGCGGCGAATGTGTGATCCTGACCGGGCCGTCCGGGTCCGGAAAATCGACCCTGCTCCGCTCGCTCTACGCCAACTACAAGCCGAACGAGGGGCAGGTTCTGGTGCGCCACGGCGACCGGGTCGTCGATCTCTGCACGGCCGAGCCGCACGAAATCGTGGAGGTCCGCCGCGACACGCTCGGCTATGTCAGCCAGTTCTTGCGGGTGATCCCGCGGGTGCCCAGCCTGGAGCTGGTGATGGCCCCCCTGATGGCGCGTGGCGTCGCGGAGGACAGCGCGCGGGAACGAAGTCAGGTGATCCTCGACCGGCTGCGGATTCCGGAAACGCTCTGGTCGCTGCCGCCGGCCACCTTCTCCGGCGGCGAGCAGCAGCGGGTGAACATTGCCATGAGCTTCGTTCAGGATTATCCGATCCTGCTGCTGGATGAGCCGACCGCCTCGCTGGATGCCGACAACCGCAAGACCGTGATCGCCCTGATTCAGGAAGCGAAGGCGCGCGGTGCCGCCGTGGCCGGGATCTTCCATGACGCCGAGGTCCGAGAGGCCGTAGGCGATCGCAATTTTGAAATGACCGAGGTCCGGAGAGCCGCATGAATGCCCACAGTGCCGCAGAATATGTGCTGACCAATGCCCGGGTCGTTCTGTCCGACCAGGAGCTTCTCGGTACCGTGCTGGTGCGGGACGGCAAGATCGCGGCGATCTCCGAGGATCAGTCGTCGGTTCCCGGTGCAGAAGATCTCGATGGCGACTACCTGATGCCGGGCCTGATCGAGCTGCACACCGACAATCTGGAGAAGCACGCCCAACCCCGCCCCAAGGTAACCTGGCCGACAACGTCGGCGCTGTTGGCCCATGATGCGCAGATCATATCCTCCGGTATCACCACTGTGCTGGACGCGATCGCGGTCTGCGGCACCC
>CALAHL010000827.1 GCA_937891725.1 uncultured Rhodospirillaceae bacterium
ATGTCGATCCTGTCGGTGGCGCTGGCCTGCGGCTTTGTGTCCGCCAGCCATTTCTCGAAATGCTACCGGGAATGTTTCAACCGAACCCCCCGTGCCGAGCGCGCGATCGGCGGGACGAGCGGCAACGGCGCGCGATTGACCGACGACCTGCCGCCCGAAGCCCTGATTGCCGGACTGGGCTAGACCGCATCAGCCGGCGAACAGAAACCGTTCCACCAGAACGAAGGGTGCGTCACGGCTGTCCTGTTTGACCAGCGAGATGGCATCGATCCGAGCCGGGCGCGCCGTAACCTCGGCGGTCAGGGATTCCAGAGCGGCGATCACCGCCGCCCGATCCGGACCATCGGACAGCCGCTTGCTCAAGGTCATGTGAAAGCGGAACTCCTCCATCACATAGGGATAGCCCCAGCGTTGCAGCAGGGTGTCCTGCTGGGAGGACAGGTTCGCCTTCCGCCGCCGCTCCAGGTCCCGGTCGGCCAGGGCCGCGCGAAAGGGTTCGAACTCCCGCACACAGACAGCGGCGAGTTCCGTCATCCGGTGATCGGACGGCGCCATCATCAGCGCGAGAAACCCGCCGAGATCCCGCAAAGCAAGCCCGACATCGAAGGCCTCCAGGCTTGCGGCTCTGGCGCGCATCGCGTCCCGGAGGCTGTCCTCGGTCTGCCCGGCTTTCAGATGAAACGGCGCTTTCAGGGTCGCATGGAAGCCGTAGTTGCGCGCACTCGCGGTGATGTCCGCCAAGGTTTCGGGCGCGAGCCCGGGAACACCCGGTTGCGCCAACATCTCTCCGGTCGCGCAGTCCCGGCCGAGCCAACGGGCGCCGAACTCGGCGAGCGGCGAGCCGGGTTCCGGCAGATAATATAGCGCATAGCGCGGTGCGCGAGTGTCCGGGGCGTCCGGAAACGGCGGGAACATCGCCATCCTGGGATCTCCATCGAAATGTAACCGATTGGCCCCTGGAAGGCCCGGTCGAATTGCCGTAAGTCGAGGTTCAGCGTTATCGCATGCCCGTCCGGGTCAATGAAGGGCAATGGAGGAACTCACCGTGAGCACCATCACCATCGTGAATGGCCGCGTGCTGCCAAAGTCCGGAGACTTGGTGGAGACATCGGTCACCATCGAGGACGGTCGTATTGCCGAGATCGGCGGCCCGGTGCGGGGGCGGGAGGTGGACGCCGCCGGACAGCTCGTGTTGCCCGGTGTGATCGACCTTCACGGCGATGCGTTCGAGCGTCAGATCATGCCGCGCCCCGGAGTGCACTTCCCGATGGATCTCGCGCTGCGCGACACCGACGCGCAAATGATCTCGAACGGGATCACCACCGCCTATCACGGCGTGACCTACAGCTGGGAGCCGGGACTGCGGGGAGCGGAGTCGACCTGTGCCCTGAAGGCGGCGATCGAGCAGACGCGGCCGTCCTTGTCGGTTGATACCCGGTTTCATTTGCGGCACGAGACCCACAATCTGCCGGCGGAAGACGAGGTGGCCGAATGGCTGCGCGGGGGCACGGTCGATCTGCTGGCGTTCAACGACCATTCCGACATGATTCTCGACCGTATCCTTAACCAGGGAAAATCCACCGCGACCTATACCGCGCGCACCGGCCTCAGCCACGACGCGTTCATGGACCTTTTGCACGATATCGTCGCGCGTAAGCCGGATGTCCCGGGCTCGATCGCCCGACTGGCTGCGATCGCGCATGAGCACGGAATCCCGATCGCAAGCCATGACGACTGCACACCCGAAGCGCGCCAAGCCTATCATGATCTGAATGCCCGGATTGCCGAGTTTCCCATGAACACACCGACAGCCGAGGCTGCGGTCGCGCTTGGCGACCCGGTGATCTGCGGAGCCCCGAACGTGGTCCGCGGTGGAAGTCATCTTGGAGCGGACGGCATATTGGCGGCCGTCGAGGTGCGGGAAGGACGGTGCTCGATTCTGGTCTCAGACTATTATTATCCGGCCTTGGTGCAGGCCCCGTTCCGTCTTGCATCGGATGGCGACTTGCCATTCGAGGACGCATGGCGGCTGGTCTCTAGCAACCCGGCCAGAGCAGCGGGTCTTGCCGATCGCGGGGCGTTGGAGCCAGGCGCGCGTGCGGATCTCGTCATCATTGCTCCGCCGGCGGAAGGGCGCGCCGCCATGATCAGACTCGCCCTAGTCGCCGGGCGTCCCGCGTTCAATCGGCTCGATTGGGCCGCCTTCGCATAATTACTGGTATTGAGGCTGGTGCCAGGCTGGCCTGCTTGGCGGCTTCGTCGTATTTCGGCGAGCCGCCCATTTGGTTAGCCTAACCTGAACCGTGCCGCATCGGACCGCATCGCGGTCCTTACTTGATCAATCCCGCTCGACTCGAGTGTCCCGCCGGCGTTGGAGATAAACTGCTGTTGCACCTTCAACAGCGCTAGGAACTGCTCTTCCGGCAAAGGTGGGGCGAGCAGAAACCCTTGAATCATCGTGCAGCCAATGCCTCTCAGGAAGTCCAGTTGCTCGGGTGTCTCAACACCTTCCGCGACGGTCTGAAATCCAAGCGTGGTTGCCAGATCGACAATTGACCTGGTGATGGCGGAATCCTCGCGGCTGTCCGGTAGTCCCATCACGAAGCTCCGGTCGATCTTCAGGGTGCTCAACGGAACGCGCTTCAACATGCTGAGTGAGGAATATCCGGTTCCGAAGTCATCGATCGATAGGCCGACTCCGAGCGCCCTGAGACGGCGCATCGTCTCAATCGACGTGGCGGCGTTGAGCATGAGCACCGTCTCGGTCAGTTCCAGCTCGACCGCGTTCGGCTCGCATCCGCTGCGCAGGACTGCATCCTTTACGACTTCGAAGAAACCAGGCCGCTCGAACTGTCGGAACGAGATGTTGATCGCAACCGATGGCACGTGTCGTAAGCCGGGATTGTTGAACCAGCGATGACGAGCTGCCATCGCCTCCCGCAGAACCCAGT
>CALAHL010000828.1 GCA_937891725.1 uncultured Rhodospirillaceae bacterium
CCTTGGTGCCCAGAAAAGCCGGCGGCATCATCGCCATTTCGACCAAGCCGTCGTCGACCTGCTCGTAGATTTTGAAGATGCTCCCAAGGGTTCCGCCCGGAAGCGGCTCCAGCTTGACCCGCCCTTCGGTCATGATGTCGACATACTTAACATACGGCGCCAGGAAGTTGTTCCAGTAGGACCCGGTCTCGCTGTCAAAGGTCGCGACCCGCCACGTGAACTCCTGCGCCTTGGCCGGCGATGACCCTGCGGTCGAAACCCCGACCATCAGTGCCAGCGCGATCATCAGCGCCCGTGCAAACTTCATTTCCCATCCTCCTCTGTAGGTCCCGCCACTGCGTTTTCTCGGCAATGGCAAAGCGGTACCAGACCCCTGTTGGGGATTTTCGTCTGGCCAACCCAGACCCGTTCTGGATCCATGTTAACTGTGTCGCTCCCGCGGCACACGGCAATCCCCGTGCCAAGTGCGGAAGCGGCTTTCGAGACGATCATTCACCGGGGCGAACGATCACTTTTCCGAACACCTTTCGGTCTCTCAGAAGTTGAAAGGCGGTCTGTGTCTCCTCCAGCGGCAATTCACAGTCGATCAGCGCCGACAGTTTACCCGCTTGCACCATCGCCAACAGGGCGTCGATGTCCGACATCTCCCATCCGTTGGAGCCGATGATGTTTTGTTCGAAAGTCCAGATGAACCGGATATCGGTCTGCGGATCGAAGCCGGCCGTGGCTCCACAGGTCAGCATGCGGCCGTCTTTTGTTAGCGAGCGCAGGGACTTCACCCAGGTGTCGCCGCCGGTGAAATTGACGATCACATCGACACCGCCGCCGCCGTAGACCTTCGGCTTCCCGTAGATCCCGTACACCTCGCGCATGAAATCGGTCTCGGCATAGTTGATCAGATGATCGGCCCCCAACTCCGCCAAACGGTCGAGCTTGGACCGGCTGGACGCGGTCGCCACCACCTCGGCCCCTGCCGCCTTCGCCAACTGAACACAGCACGTTCCGACGCCACCCGATGCCCCAAGAATGAGCACTTTTTCTCCCGCCGCGATTTTGCCGCGGGTGATCATCATCCGGTGTGCAGTGCCGTAGGCGCAGGGCAGGGCGGCGGCCGTCGCGAAATCGATATCGTCGTGCAGCTTGACGAGTTGGGATGCACGGACGGCCACGTATTCCGCCAGCCCGCCGTCGCGGGTCTCGCCGATCAGGCCGGGCTTGTCCCGGTCGATCGGATCGATCACCACCCGGTCGCCAACCTGCCATCCGGTCACGCCAGCCCCGATCTCTGCGATCGTCCCGGCGACGTCGATCCCCATGATCAGCGGAAAGCCAATCTTGATGCCAGGCATCCCCTTGAGGGTGAAGAGATCGTGATAATTCAGGGCGCAGGCTCCGACCTTCAGGACCACCTCTCCATCGCCGGGCTTGGGATCAGGCCAATCGGTCTCGAACGTGATGTCCTCGATCTCGCCATGTTGCCGGATGACGGCAGCTTTCATGGGTGTCTCCCTCTCGTAATCCCAGGTTCGCCTCATATCATGGTATGATAACCAGACATCCTGGCCATTCCAAAGATTGCACGAAACCCGTGAGTGTGGAGAATGAGTTTCCTTGAAACGCTCAAGGGGCGGAAAAAATGACTCTTGATGATATCGATCGTCGAATCCTGAAACTCCTTCAGGCGAATTGTGCGGCCACGGTTTCGGAGATATCCGAGCAAGTCGGTCTCAGCACCACGCCGTGCTGGCGACGCATCCAGCATCTTGAGAAGGAAGGCTACATTAAAGCGCGGGTCTGTTTGGCCGATGCGGACAAGCTGAACGTGGGTGTGACGGTCTTCGTCCGCCTGCAAACCACTGAGCACAATTACGATTGGCTTGAGAGCTTCTCGCGGGCGGTGGAATCGATTGACGAGGTGGTGGAGTTCCACCGCATGTCCGGGGACATCGACTATCTTCTGAAGATTGTGGTGCCGAACATCACGGCCTATGACGCGATCTACAAACGTTTGATCCGGGCGGCCAGCCTGTCGAACGTGACCGCCAATTTCGCAATGGAGACGATCAAGTCGACGACGGCGTTGCCTGTGACGTATGCCCAATAGGGCGCCGCCGATTCAGGCTCCGAAGCTTGCTTTCAAGGCGTAGCCGACAGCGTAGGCGAGCCCGGCCGCCGACATGCCAATCGCGAGTGTCTCCAAGCCCGATCGCCACCAGGATGTCAGAGACCATCTGCTTTTCACCGATCCGATCGCGAAGAACGTCAGTCCGGTCACAACGGTCGAGATGAACAACCCGCCGCCCATCAGATACGGTAGCAGGGGTGCGAGCCCACAGACACCAAACGCCGCGAAGGTCGTGACAGCGGCCGTCCAAGGACTTCTCGGGTCGGACGGCAGCCCGTATTCCTCAGCCAGCATGGTGTTGATCCACGCAGATTCGTTGCTGGTGATGATCTTGACGAGCCGCTCAAGCTCGGCCCCTTCGAACCCTTTGGCCGCGAAAATCTGCCGGATCTCCTCGCGCTCGCCCTCCGGTACCAGGGCGATGTGGCGGCGTTCCACCACTTTCAGCCGTGCGTGATCCTCCCGTTCGGCTTTAGTGCCGGTGAAGTTGCTGGCGGCCATCGAGAACCCGTCCGCCAC
>CALAHL010000829.1 GCA_937891725.1 uncultured Rhodospirillaceae bacterium
GATCGAAGAGGTTGTCGAGGAGGCGCGTGCCGGCCGCATGTTCATTCTGGTCGATGATGAAGGCCGAGAGAATGAGGGCGATCTCTGTATCCCCGCCCAAATGGTGACCCCCGACGTTATCAACTTCATGGCCAAGCATGCACGTGGCCTGATCTGCCTGTCGCTGACCCGCGATCGGGTCGACCGGCTGGGCCTGCCGCTGATGTCGAAGAAGAACGAAACCCGCCACGAAACCGCCTTTACCGTGTCGATCGAGGCGCGGGAAGGCGTGACGACCGGTATCTCCGCCCATGATCGCGCGCACACTGTTCAGACTGCGATCGACCCGGAGAAGGATCGGGAGGATATCGTCACTCCGGGCCACGTCTTCCCGCTCGTGGCGCGGGACGGCGGAACGCTGGTGCGCGCAGGGCACACCGAAGCGGTGATCGACATCGCGCGGATGGCCGGGATGAACCCATCGGGCGTGATCTGCGAAATCATGAACGACGACGGAACCATGGCGCGCTTGCCGGACCTGGTTCAGTTCGCCCAGTTTCACAATATGAAGATCGCCACGATCGCTGATCTGATCGGGCATCGCCGCGCAACGGAAAGCGTTGTGCGCCGGGCAGTCGAAAGCACGTTGGAAAGCCGATATGGCGGCGATTGGCGGATGATCGTCTACACCAACAAGGTGACCTATGCTGAACATGTCGCTCTGGTGAAGGGGGACATATCAACGCCGGATCCGGTTTTGGTGCGGATGCACGCTCTAAGCGTCATGGAAGACGTGCTTGGCGATCAGGGCGGATCCCGCGCCGGGGCGGAGTTGCAGGACGCGATGAAGACGATCGGCCGAGAGGGTCGCGGCGTCGTGGTTCTGATCCGCGAGCCGACCGCCACCTCGCTGAGCGATCGGGTCAGAGACAAGCTTGCCGCCAAGGTCGAAGGTCGCAAGGTCGAAAACGACCTGCGGGACTACGGCGTGGGTGCGCAGATCCTGGTCGATCTTGGGGTTGCGCGGATGATCCTACTGTCGAATACCCGACGCACCATCATCGGCCTGGATGGTTACGGGTTGGCGGTGGTCGACCAACGACCGATTGATCCGGCGGATTGATCGTCTTGTGAAAAGGTAGCGAATATGTCGAGAGTGTTGATCGTCGAAGCCCGGTTCTACGAAGACATTGCCGATGAGCTCGCAAAGGGTGCGATCCAGCGGCTGGACGAGGTTGGTGCTGAGTGGGACCGGATCTCGGTTCCCGGTGCCCTGGAGATCCCGGCGGCCATCGGGTTTGCCAGTCGTGCGGCCAAACATGGCGGCGTAGAATATGACGGGTTCATTGCCTTGGGCTGTGTTATCCGAGGTGAGACCACGCACTATGACTATGTCTGTTCTGAAAGTGCGCGGGGATTGCAGGACTTGGCGGTGCGCGAAGGCGTGGCCCTGGGGAACGGTATCCTCACCGTCGAGAATGGCGACCAGGCTTGGGCGCGCGCCTCTATCGACAAGGGCAAGAACAAGGGCAGGGACGTCGCGGATGCGTGCCTGGCCATGATTTCCATCAAACACCGCTTTGGACACCAATGACACCGACCACCGGCCCTTCCGACGACACTCCGGCTTCCGTTAGCGCGAAGCCGGCCAAGGCCCCGAAAAAGAGCCGGTCCGCCCCTCGCACGACCGCGCGGTTGGCAGCGGTTCAAGCGCTCTATGAAATCGAGGTTTCCGGCGCGAATGTCCATGAGGTGGTGCCGGATATGGTCGGGCGCGGCTTCGCGAACCTGTTGGAGGATTCCAGCGTCAAGGTCGCTCGTCCGGACGCCAAGCTGTTTGAGAGGCTGGTGCTCGGGTCCTTCGAGGATCGCGGAATTCTGGACCAGCTGATCGTCGACAGTCTGCAACAGCCCGGACATTTCGAGCGCATCGAGGTCATCCTGCGCGCGATTCTCCGTCTCGGCGCCTACGAGCTGTTGGCCATGTCGGATGTTCCGGCCAAGGTGGTGATCTCCGAATACATGGATATCGGCGACGCGTTCTTTGGCGGCAAGGAGTTGTCGCTGATCAATGCGGTCCTGGATCGGATCGCTCATAACATCCGGGAGGGTGATTTCGAGACCGAGGGCCGAGCGCCCAAGGGTGGCGAGGGGTGAACGGTGGCGCGCCCGACCGGACCCGTGTCTGACATATCGTCTTCGCTGGGAGAATTCGAGCGCATTGACCGGATCTTCGCGCCGTTGAGCGCCGGCGCTCCCGGCGCGTTCGGGTTGACCGACGATGCAGCCCTGCTGCCGGATCCTCCGGAGGGTCAGGCTTGGACCGTGACCGTCGATGCGCTGGTGGCCGGCGTTCACTTCCTGCCCGATGATCCGCCTGACCTGATCGCCCGCAAGGCGCTGCGCTGCAATCTCTCCGATCTTTCTGCCATGGGTGCAGTCCCGGCGGGGTACACGCTGGCGCTGGCGCTGCCACGCGGGATGGACGGGGCGGTCGCGTGGATTGAGCGGTTCGCGAAAGGTCTCGGGCAGGACCAGTCGGAATTCGGTGTCCATCTGTTCGGCGGAGATAGCGTGTCGACAACGGGTCCGCTCTGGGCGTCGATCACGGCATTCGGAACCGTTCCGGGAGATCGGCCGCTGCGACGCTCCACAGCTAAACCGGGAGACGACCTGTGGGTGTCCGGTACCCTCGGCGATGCGGCGCTCGGACTGCTGGTTCTGCGGGGGCAGATCCTACGGGATGACGTGACCGAAGCCTTGGTTAGGCGGTATCACCTGCCACAGCCTCGGGTGAGCCTTGGCCCGGCCCTGGTCGGAACCGCCCACGCCGCCCTCGATATCTCCGACGGCTTGGTGCAGGACGCGGGGCACATCGCCCGCCGTTCGGGAGTAGCGGTTGAGATTGAAGCCCCAAGTTTGCCGCTTTCCAAAGCCATGATCGCCTGCATCGACAGCGATCCGGACCTGCTGCACCATGTTTTGGTCGGCGGTGACGACTACGAACTGCTGTTCACGGCGGCTCCGGAGGCACGGTCGGCGATAAAACAGATCGCTGAGCGGCTCGAAATACGTCTCACCCGGATTGGAACGATCCGGGAGGGGACGACGGCTGGCGTGCGGGTGCTGGACCGCCATGGCGAGGCGCTGGGTGGGCTGGACCGGGGCGGGTGGACCCATGCGTAGATTGATTTTGGTATGATTTGTTAAGAATCGGCTCTATAGCTTTGAAAAATAGGAGTTTCGGTTCGAATGGGTCGGGTCATTATCATCATCGTCGTGATCCTAGTTCTACTGGGTGGCGCCGCATATGGAGTTGCCCATTTCATGCCCGGTGTCTTGCCACCCGCGATTGCGACCCTTTTGGGGGCGCCGCCTGCCGATGACGCCACGCATGACGATGTGCCCGAGATCCACCCTCAGGACACCACTCTGGTCAATATCGACCCGATCACCATTCCGTTGTTCACGGATGGCGAGGTCGACCGATTCCTGATCATTCATCTGTACCTTGAGGTTCGAACCGGCCCCGACGTGGGGAAGGTCAACCAGCTGATGACGCGCATTGTGGATGTCATCATCACGCACACGCTGGCCTTGGCAGCTTTGGATATCGAGCCCGGGATCAAAGACCGGCAATTCCTGAAGGAACGCCTGCAGGAGAAGATCGATCAGACGGTCGGCGCCGATCTGGTGGTCGACATTCTGTTCCAGAACCTGTTCGAGCGCCCGCTGGGCTGAGCTTGATCCGTCGCGAATGCGCATGTCTCACCGGCCGATGTGGAGGGAGACAGCCGCAAATTCGCGTGGTAACCCTCCGCCCCCATTCAGTTTGCCCTGTTTGTTGCGGAGTTCAGTC
>CALAHL010000830.1 GCA_937891725.1 uncultured Rhodospirillaceae bacterium
ATTGGGGCGCTGCCGATCGAAATCGTCGCGGTGATATCCAATCACATGGACTACCAGAAGGTCGTGGTGAACCAGGACATTCCGTTTCATTGCATCAAGGTCACCAAGCAGAACAAGCTGGAAGCCGAACAGCGCCAGATGGACATCGTTTCCGAGGCCAGCGCCGAGCTCATCGTGCTCGCCCGCTACATGCAGGTTCTGTCGGACCAGATGTGCACGCAGATGGCGGGCCGCATCATCAACATCCACCACTCCTTCCTGCCCAGCTTCAAGGGTGCAAATCCCTATAAGCAGGCCTATGAACGCGGCGTGAAGCTGATCGGAGCCACCTCGCACTATGTCACCGACGATCTAGACGAAGGGCCGATCATCGAGCAGGACACCGTTCGGGTGACCCATGCGCAAAGCTCGGCGGACTATGTCAGCCTTGGGCGCGACGTCGAAAGCCAGGTTCTGGCGCGGGCGATCCACGCCCATATTCACCGCCGGGTCTTCATCAACGGCAAGAAAACCGTCGTCTTCCCCCCCTCCCCGGGATCTTTCGCCAGCGAGCGTATGGGGTAATTTGACGCCGTCAGCCGACGAAAAAACCTGAGCTAGCCGGGAAAGGTCGGCTCCACGTCACCTGGACTCCATGTGGGCACCTTGATCATCACACCCTGAAAAAGATCCGAGTTCAGATGCCCGGCAAGCCAGTCTTGCAGTCTCGGAAGAGGTTGGGTGTCAAACCACTCTCGATCAGTGTTGGCGAACTGCCGAATAAACGGAAATACGGCAAAATCCGCCAAGTGGGGTCGTGCTCCAAACAGCTGGGGATGCTGGCTCAAACGGGTTTCCAATCGCGTCAGGAAGAGTTCGGCAGCACGTCGGTGATGGAGAGGATCGGTTTCGGGTCCATACCGAGGCGCATATTTGTAACGGTCGAGGTGGTGTTTGAAGTCTCCGTCGCAGTCGGCGATCAAGGCTTCCATATCCGCTAGGGTGCCGATCTCGGGGGACAACCACTGCTCCGGATCATGACGCGCCAGGGCCCAACGCATGATGTCCAGGCTCTGCTCCAGAACCTGACCGTCCGGCAAATGCAGGACCGGCACGGTTGCCTTCGGCGAGACCGCGATCATCTCTGCCGGCTTGTCTCTGAGAACGACTTCGCGGAGTGAACAGCGCTGGCGGCTCGAGGCCAGCGCCAGTCGCGCACGCATCGCATAGGGGCAGCGGCGGAAGGAATACAGGACCGGAAGCGTTCGATCCGCCGGACGGCCCGACCATGGCACCTCAGTCATCGGTCTCACTCGCGGATGCCGCCGGGATTTTACGGACGGAGCCGATATGGATCTCGCCCCGCTGCTTCGCCAGTTCCATCTGACGCTGGCGCTCTACGAAGCGCTTCCTCCGTTCCGCATCAATCTCGTCGTGACACAGCGGACAGCTCACGCCCGGAACGTAGAGCTCAGACGCCTTTTGCTGCTCATCAAGGGGCATCCGACAGGCATGGCAGATGTCGTAGCTGCCGAGTTCCAGCCCATGTTTTATGGACACCCGCTGATCGAAAACAAAGCATTCGCCTTCCCATAACGACTCCTCGGCAGGCACGCGCTCAAGATATCTCAGGATGCCCCCCTTGAGGTGGAAGACCTCATCAATGCCCTGTTGTCTGACAAACGCCGTCGCCTTCTCGCAACGGATGCCACCGGTGCAGAACATCGCGATCTTCTTGCCACGCAGGGCTTCGGGTGTCAGATTTTCCTGATCCTTGAACCAACCCGGAAACTCACGGAACGTGGCGGTTTCTGGGTCGATTGCGCCCTTGAAGGTTCCGATTCCCACCTCGTAGGCGTTCCGGGTGTCGATCAGAATCACGTCCGGGTCGGCAATCAGCTCGTTCCACGCTTCGGGTTCCACATAGGTGCCTGCACTCACGCTCGGGTCGATCCCCGGGACTCCCATGGTCACGATCTCTTCCTTCAAGCGCACTTTCATCCGGAAGAACGGATTTTCCCTGGCAAACGATTCCTTGAGTTCCAGATCGGCACATCCGGGGATACTGCGGACATGCGCGACCGTCGCGTCGACGCCCCGCCTGTTCCCGGCGATGGTGCCGTTTATGCCTTCGGGTGCCAGCAACAGGGTGCCTGAGACATCCGCCCTGTGGCAGATGTCCAATAGAGCTTGCCTGCGGGACGCGAAATCCGGCAACGCGGTGAATTTGTAGAGCGCCGCCACCACGACCTCGGGTTCGTTCTTTTCTGCGGCATTGTGTGACAGAGCGGTCAAAACGAAAGCTCTCCAAGACGGTCTTTTGACTAACGGACGCGAATACTACGTCACCAGCCGGCCAGCCACCGGCAAAAAGATCTTACCTCATCCCGCCGCTCGGCCTTGTCGGTCACGACCAGAAAATAGGACTGCAAGATCGGCAGACGATAGGCCAATGGTTCCACCAGAAGGCCTTGCGCCACAAAGGATCTGGAGAACCTCTCCATGACAATCGCCGAGCCCAAGCCACTGAGGATGATTTGGAGTGCCATGAGGGAGGAATCCGCCTT
>CALAHL010000831.1 GCA_937891725.1 uncultured Rhodospirillaceae bacterium
CAGATCTTCGCGGGCGACCTGCAGCATCCGCGAGTCCAAGGCCCGTTGGTCGGCCGCCGGCACATTCGGCTGTTTCAGCGGCCAAACCCTGCTCTGCAGATGCAATGCGTCGAAGTTTCCCGCACGACGCTTCAAATGCTCGGCAAGCATCGTATCAGCCTGATTGAATTGACCGGAGAGAAACAGAACCGTGGACAGAAGCTTCACATGTGGCCATGTCCCCACGACCGCAGGAGCGGCCGCCCGGCAATACGCGATCGCCGTTGCAAGATCCCCGCGATCTAGCGCCTCCTGGGCCGCCGATACCTTCGAAAGCTCTTCGAACATCTCGCGCGCGGCGCTCATGGAACTTCTCCAAATCAATTTCAGAAGACGGACGCTCGATCTAGACTCTAAAGGCTGAGCCCAAGTCAGGATATCCCTCACAGGCGGCCGGACGCCATTCCAGCCGTTTGCCGTCATACCATGAGCCGAGCACTCGACACGGATCCGCGCTATCTTGGCCGAGTCGTCCCGAAGAAGAAGATGGTTGGGTATATGCGCTGTTCGATCTGCACATTGACTGAACCATTCGCGCTCAGGCCACCACGCCCGGCGCGCACACGCACCTTGGGGTGCACGACATGACGGATGCGGGCCGGCGGGTGTCGATCGTTCAGTCGAACTACATTCCCTGGCGCGGATATTTCGACATGATCGGGTTGGCCGATACCTTCGTGCTTCTCGATGATGTGCAATACACCCGGAGGGACTGGCGCAACCGGAACAGGATCCGCACCGTCGACGGGTCCAAATGGCTCAGCATCCCCGTCAAGACCAAGGGCGAATATCATCAGCTGATCCGGGATACTGAAATCGCCGATCCCGATTGGGCGGCAGACCATTGGCGCGCGATCGAACTTGCCTATGCACGTGCGCCGCATTTTTCGGAATATCGGGACCGCTACCGAAGCCTGTTCGAGCGCGCCGCCGCGGAAACTCACCTGAGTGCGGTGAACCGGCTCCTGATCGAGGCGATCATGCAGGATCTGGGGATCGAAACCACCTTGGTCGAGAGCGCCGATCTCGCAGTGGACGGCACCAAATCCGATCGTATTCTGAACCTGTGCAAGGCGGCCGGCGCCACGCGTTATCTGTCCGGTCCCAGTGCCGCCGCCTACATGGATCTGGATGCCTTCGCGTCGGCAGGCATCCAGGTCGAATGGATGCGGTACGACACTCAGAAACCGTATCCCCAGATCCACGGAGATCCTTATATCGGCCAGGTCAGCATCCTCGATATGTTGTTCAATATCGGGGACATGGCCCGGAACTTGCTGGTATCCAACGACGAATGGTTCGCGCCCGAAATCGCCGACCCGACAAAGGGAGGACATCCATGAGCAAGCCGGTGATCATCTTCGGGGTCGGCGCCTTCGCCGAACTTGCCGGGTTCTACTTCCCCCATGACGGCGGCCGAGAGGTTGTGGGCTATACGGTTGACGGTGCGCGCATGGACGGAAACGGCGACCGCTTCGCCGACAAACCGCTGATGGCGTTCGAAGACCTGCAAAACCGATATTCAGCCGACGACGTCGATCTGTTCGTGGCCGTGGGATATTCGAAAATCAACCGAGACCGACGGGATGTCTGCGCGCGGATGCGAGAGTGCGGTTACACCTTGGCGAGCTATGTCAGCCAGAAGGCGGTCACTTATCCCACGCTATCGGTCGGATGGAACACCTTCATCTTCGAGGCAAACGTGATCCAACCGTTCACAACCGTCGGCAACAATGTGGTGCTGTGGTCTGGCAACCATATCGGTCATCATTCGGTGATTGAGGACCATGTGTTCATCGCGTCCCACGCGGTGATCTCCGGACATTGCCGGATCGGCGAGGGCACCTTCATCGGCGTGAATGCGACGCTGCACGACCAGACCGAGATCGGGCCGTATTCGGTGGTCGGGGCAGGTGCCATGGTCAAGGGTGTCAATGCGGAAGACGCGTTGTTTCCAGGTGTCACAACCAAACGTGCCGATCTGCCGGCTTCGAAGCTGCGGAGGCTATAGCGTATGCGGGACCGCTGGCGAAAACTCGGCCGGGTCTATTGTCCGGACAACCACGCGGACTGGTCGGTCAGCCATGCCGCCAATCCGTTCCCGGAACCCTTGGGCGGCAATCTGCTACGGGTGTACTTCTCGACCCGGGATTCCGAGCAACGCTCGTCGATTTCAACGTGCGTGATGGAACTGGGCGATCCTCCCCGGCTCCTTGAGGTGGCGGAGCGGCCGGTGCTTGGCCCTGGGGATGTCGGACTTTTCGACGATTCCGGCGCGTCGATGGGCTGCCTCACCCAGGTCGGAGATCGCACATTTCTCTATTATCTCGGCTGGAACCTCGGCCGCACGGTGCCGTGGCGCAACGCGGTCGGGCTTGCGATCCGGGAGCCGGGTTCCGAGCGGTTCGAGCGCTGGTCGCTTGCCCCGGTCCTGGACCGCAACCCCATCGACCCCTATTCGGTGTCCTACCCGTTCGTGCTGTCGACCGAAGACGGCTATCGCATGTGGTACGGCTCGAACCGGTCCTGGGGGGCGGACCAGGCCTCCATGGATCACATTCTGAAAGACGCCACCTCACCCGACGGGATCACCTGGAGTCCGACCGGCACCGTGGTGGTCGATGCCGAAACCCGGTCCGAATACGCGTTTTCGCGCCCCTGCGTGGTGCGGCACGGGGACGTCTGGCGGATGTGGTACAGCTTCCGAGGCGATGCCTATCGGATTGGGTTGGCGGAATCCACAGACGGCCTGCACTGGGAGCGCCGCGACGACACCGCCGGCATCGCTCCCTCGGCTGACGGCTGGGACAGCGTGCAGGTCAGCTACGCCATGGTCTTCGATGCCGCCGGAGAGCGGTGGATGGTGTACAACGGCACCCGATACGGCCTCACGGGATTTGGCCTCGCGATCTGGGAGGGAACGATTTGAACGCGCCCAAAACCATACCCTTCAATCAGGTTCGGCCGGTCGGCAAAGAATATCAATATATGCAAGAGGCCGTGAGCCTCCATCACCTGTCCTCCGGCGGCCAGTTCGCCTCCCGTTGCGAAGACTGGCTGGAGCGTCGCCTGGGAACCCGGCGCGCGATTCTGACCCATACCTGCACCCATGCGCTTGAGCTTGCTTGTCTGGCGATCGACCTGAAGCCGGGCGACGAGGTGATCATGCCGTCCTTCGCCTTCGTGACTGCAGCTACGGCGATCGCACTGCGGGGGGCCGTCCCGGTCTTCGTCGATATCTCGCCCGACAGCCTGACCCTGCATCCCGACACCGTGGCACGTGCAATCACCGATCGGACCAAGGCCGTCATCGTGATCCATTACGCCGGTTACGGTGCCTGGATCGACGGGCTCAAGGATCTCTGCGATCGGCGTGGGCTGTATCTGATTGAGGACGCGGCCCAGGCCATAGATTCGTCTTACCTCGGCAAGCCTCTCGGAACGCTCGGCCATTTGGCGACGTTGAGCTTTCATGAGACCAAGAACCTGATCGCAGGCGAAGGCGGCGCCCTTCTGATCAACGACGAGACCTTGGTCGACCGAATCGAGATCATGGCCGAGAAGGGCACCGACCGTGCCCAGTTCCTGCAAGGGCGCGTCGAAAAATATGTCTGGCAGGATCTCGGCTCCAGCGTCCGGATGGGCGAACTGCCAGCCGCCTACCTGTTCGCCCAGTTCGAGGAAGCGGACCATGTGTTCGGGTACCGTCGGGAGTTGTGGCGCCGCTATCACACGGGGCTGGCGCCGATGGCCAATGAAAAGGGCCTGTCGCTGCCAAGACACATTCCGGACAGCAGCGGCAACGCGCACCTGTTCTATGTTCTGACTCAGGACCGGGCCCATCGCGACCGCCTCCTGTCCCATCTCGCGGATCACGGTGTCCAGGCCGTGTTCCACTATGTTCCCTTGCATTCCAGCCCAGCGGGCAAGAAGTTCGGCCGGGCACATGGCCCGATGACCGTGACCGATCAGGTCGCGGATACCTTGCTGCGCCTGCCGCTCTATCACAGTCTGTCTTTCGATGACGTGGCGCGGGTGGTCGAGGCGGTAGCCGCCTTCGAGACGCCGGCGAAAGACGCACCATGACCGTCGCCGAAGGGTATCAAAGCGAATACCGACCCGAGGCACTGCTCGACAATCCGCACTGCTACCCGGTCGAGTTCGTCGTGCGCAGCTATCTCGGCCGCTATCCGAGCCTGAAGATGGACAAGGCGAGATATCCAGGGTCGACAGTGCTGGACCTCGGGTTCGGCGACGGCCGCAATCTGCCCCTGCTGCGCAATATGGGCATGCGGGTGCATGGCATCGAGATCACCGAGGGGATCGTGCAGGCGGTCGCCGGGCGCATGCGAAAGCTTCAGGTCGACTGCACCCTCGCGGTCGGCACAAACGCCGATATCCCCTATCCGGACATGACCTTTGATCATGTGTTGGCCTGCCACAGCCTGTATTATATCGGCCCCGGCACCTGCTTCGCCGACAATGTGCGCGAGATCGAGCGGGTCATGAAACCGGGCGCGCGGCTGGTGTTCTCGGCTCCCATGACCAGTGCCTACTACATTCAAGGTGCCGCGACCGCGGACGATCGGCACTTCATTATCAAGACCGATCCACTCGGCATCCGCGAGGGCGCCACCGTCGCCGCCTTTGCTGATGATGACGCGATCGCAACCGCCTTCGCCCCGCACTTCACCGATCTGGTCGTGGGGTCCTGTCGGGACGACTATTTCGGCCTGGCGCAGGACATGTGGATCGCGGTCGCGACAAAGGCCTAGTTCACCGCTCCGATCTCCTTGGTTTGTCTGATCTACAAATCATTTGAATTTTCTTATTGCAAATGACTCTCAAAATCATTCATGTTTCGACCTCCTTTGCGGCCTCGCTCCATCGCGGGTCGAATTCATTGAAAAATCTGGGGGTCTGAAAATCATGAAGGTCTTGCAAATCGCGAGCACATCCGGCGCGGTCGTCTCGGCGCTAGTGCTTACGCTCTCGGCCGAGCCCGGGCGGGCAGAGGAGTTCAATCTGCAGCCGATCGTCGTGTCGGGAGGGCAAACCCATCCCTCCCAACAGGTGCGGGACCAGGTGAATTCCTCGTTCAACAGCAGCCGGTCCTCCTCATCGGTGGACGGCTCGGTAATCAGCAACCTCAACCCGATCAACAAAGGCGATGCCCTGCGCTACAACGCGACCGGATTGAT
This sequence comes from uncultured Rhodospirillaceae bacterium, assembly GCA_937891725.1. Classification (GTDB taxonomy): domain Bacteria; phylum Pseudomonadota; class Alphaproteobacteria; order Thalassobaculales; family Thalassobaculaceae; genus JANSYC01. The sequence goes on from CALAHL010000831.1 coordinate 5,241, forward strand.
CAATCAACCGGGAAGCGGCGACCGTTTCGGTGGCGGCACCAAGATCCGCACGTTCGGTGACTGGGGATCCTCGCAGTCGATCGACGGACTGCCGGCCTTCAAGTCTGCGGGCGGCGAAGGCGGCGGCTACGGCGACACCATCATCCCCAGCATCGCGGTCGACCGGATCGATGTGCTGAAGGGTGGCCGCGCAGTCCAATACGGCGACGGGACCGACGGCGGCGTGCTCGAAACCCAGATCAAGTCCGGACGCAACTATACCAATCACCAGGCGGTCAGCATGGATGCCAGCTCCGCCCGAGAAGGCCTGGTGCAGGGCGAGGCTGCCGATCACACCGAAGTCTGGGATTACTACACCGCCTTAAATGGCTTCTACGGTGACTATGACGGGGACCCCGAGAACCTCGACCAGCAGAGCGTGCTGGGCGGCCTCGGCAAATTCGGCTGGAACATCGGCGACGACACGCGTGCCGAGTTCCTGGCAATCGCAGACAGCAGCAAGCCCGACATCATCCGCAACGGCGAGGTCAATGAGATCACCAACACGTCTCTGGTTGGCGCCTTCACCGTCGACCACCGCCTGACCGACGCAAATAGCCTGCAGTTCGGTGTCCTGGGGACCAGCAGCCGGACTGAATGGCCGGCTCGCGGCCGCGACCGCAGCGTCGAAAATCAGGTCCTATTCCTAAACCACTTTATGACGGCCGATATCTCGGACAGTGTCACCTATGACGGAACTGTCGGTGCCGAGTTCAAGCGGACCCACACGGAGCGGGACGCCGTCTGGGACAACGAGTTCAACGACTTCGCCGTGAAGACCGGCAATGCCTTCACCTTCGACGGCAATCTGACCGTGACCGCCGGTGCCCGCTATACCTGGTTCAACAACGACATCGAATACGACGGCCAGAGCCAGCCGGACAATCTGGCGACCGATGGCGTCGCCTCCTACCAACTCGGCGCCTCCTACAGCGTGCTCGATCGGACTCGGGTCCGGGCCTCGGTCGCCACCGGCTACAACCGGTTTTACGAGAAGTACGGCAATTTCGGCACCGATGTGTTGGACATCACGGGCGCGGGCGACGAGATCGTGGAATCGCGCACAGTCGAGGTCGGCGTCAATCAGGGATGGTCGGCCGGCTACGTCGACCTTGCCCTCTACAACATCCTGCAGGACGGCGTACCACGTCGGAACAGCGGCGCGATTGAGAGCATGGAGGTCGACCAGTCCGGCCTCGAAGTCGAGCTTTTCACCGAGATTACCGAAAGCCTCAAAGTCTCCGCCGGCTACATGCGGATCCTGGACCTGCAGGCCACCCGGGCGGACGGCACCAAGGTCAACGGCAATATATTCTGGGATGGCCAGGCCACTTCGGTTCCCGAGAATCAGTTCAGCCTGCGCCTGGACTACCGGGTCACCGATGAGATCGGCGTTTGGGGCGCTGCCTACCACTCGACCGGATACGAAGCGGTGGATGCCGACGGCAGCGTGACGGAACGCGACTCGTTTACCCGCCTCGACCTGGGCGTCGGCTGGAAGGCAACCGATCAACTCGGCTTCCGCTTCCGGGTCGAGAACCTCCTGGACGAGCGGGACTTCGGCCAGACCGCCAAGGGCGTCTCCGTGAATGACGAGGGCAAGCTGGGCCGGGTCTTCTGGATCGGCACCGACTACACGTTCTAGAGCACGAGCAACGCATTCGGTGCGGGTCCAAGCATTCGAATGCGTTGCGGCACACCCTCAATCGATCTGATCTGAGACGGAGTCACGGCCGACACGCTGTCATCTTGAGTGATCGTGTGTCGGTGCTCCGCCTCTAAGCCGGAGGCCCGCCACATGCCGTATCGATCCCTGCGCAAGCTGCATCTCATCGTCTCTCTGCTGGTGGCTGGTCCTTTGCTGGTGCTCAGCCTGACAGGCGCGCTTCTGGTCTACGCGCCGGAAATCCAACGCCTGGTCTCCCCGGCCGGCTGGTCGGTGCCAGTGCCGAGCGCAGCGGCACTTCCTCCGATCCGGGTCCTGGACCGGATCACGGAACAGCGGCCGGACCTGTCGGTCTGGGCCCTGTCCCTCGCGAAATCAGATGGTGATCCCCATACCGTCTGGCTGTCCGGCGGAGCGGGGGTTCTGAATATCAACCCGTCGACAGGGGAGATCCTCGCCCATTTCAAACCTAAGGACACGTTCCAAGGCTGGATGACCGCGCTTCACCGCCGCTGGCTGGCGGAGGGAGAGACCGCACGCTGGATCCGAAACGGACTGTCCGGAATCGCCCTGCTGCTGATCGTCCAGATCGGCCTCGGTCTCTGGCTCTGGCTGAAGCCGCCCTCCCCGCTGCGCCGGCTGGCGGTCCCCGTCGGCCACGGCACCCGGCTTGCGGTGCTGCGCGGCCACCAGCTCAGCGGAGTGGTGACCGCGCTGCTGCTGGTGGTGGTCGCCTTCACGGGACTCGCCATGTACTGGACCGAGCCAGCCAGGGCGCTGATCGAATGGGTGACGCTGAGCAGGGTTGAACGGCCCGAACCCGCACCCTTCGAGGGGCTGCGGCCGATTGCCGACTTGAACGAGGCCCTGTCCCTGGCGATGGCTGAGGCCCCGGAGGCGGAACTCCACACGATCCGGCCGCCGGACACGCCCGGCGCCCCGCTGATCGCCACCCTGTTCGCCCCCGATCAGACCGCACCAACCCGGATCTGGGTCGGTGACGATCCGGCCCGGGTGCTGTTCGTCCACGACGGTCGCGAGATCACGGCCGCCACCTGGATCTGGCACATGCGCTACATGCTGCATGTCGGCGATTTCGCAGGCCCGCTGGTCCGCGCACTCTGGGTGCTCGTGGCGCTGGCCCCGGCCGGTTTCGTGATCAGCGGTCTCTGGCTGTACCTGGGCCGACGACGACGGGAACGACGGCCATCCGGACCGCGGGTGGCCGGTCGGCTGGCCAGATAATTTTTACTCGTGCACGCTCGTCGCCAATCCGTCCGGCTTGGCGGGCGTCGCCAGGATCGGGCCTTGTGGGACGCGACCTTCCTCGACGCCATGGCAGGCGACCAGCGCGCCGCCGTCCACTGCGATCGGCTGCGGCGCCTCCGACTTGCAGCGGTCGTTGGCGAACGGGCAGCGCGGGTGGAAGGCGCAGCCCGGCGGCGGAGTGATCGGGTTAGGAACCTCGCCGCCGACCGGCATCCGCTCGCGCCCGGTCATGTCGAGATCGGGAATCGTGTCGAGCAGCATGCGCGTGTAGGGATGGCGCGGCGTACTGAAAAGGGTCTTCGACGGGGCCACCTCGACCAGCTTGCCGAGATACATCACCCCGACCCGGTCGCTGATATGGTAGACGACCGCCAGATTGTGGCTGATGAACAGGTAGGTCAGCGCGAACTCCCGCTGCAGATCCTTCATCAGGTTAAGGATCTGGGCCTGAACGGATACGTCCAGCGCCGAGGTCGGCTCGTCACACACCAGGAACTCCGGCTTGCTCGCCAGGGCCCGGGCGATCGAGATCCGCTGGCGCTGGCCACCGGAAAACTCGTGCGGAAACTTCTCGCCGTCGCGCGGGTTCAGGCCGACGAAGTTCAGCAACTCGGCGACCCGTTCGGCGGTCTCGGTGTTGCCGGAAGTGAGATTAAACGCACGGATCGGCTCGGCGATGATGTCGCGGACCCGCCAGCGCGGGTTCAGGCTGGCGTAGGGATCCTGGAAGATCATCTGCAGCCGGCGGCGCATCGGCGCCATTTCCTTGCGCGACAACCCGGCGATGTTGTTGCCTTCCAGGGTGATCGAGCCGTCGGTCGGCCCGTAAAGACCGACGATCAGCCGGGCCACGGTGGACTTGCCGCAGCCGCTTTCACCGACCAGCCCGAAGGTCTCGCCGCGTGCGATCTCGAAATCGATGCCGTCGACCGCCTTCAGGATCTGCTTCGGCTGCTTCTCCAGCACCCGATTGAGCCATGGCGCCGAGACGTCGAAATACCGCTTCAGCCCCTGAACCTTGAGCATGGCATGGCCGAAACGGCCATCGGTCCGGGCAGGCGCCTTCTCGGCCACATCGGAAACGGGCGCCTCAGACATTTGTCTGCTCCTCCAGCTGCGCTTCGGAGACCTGTTCCTTGGCCGCGACCGCGCGCTTGGCGTCTTCGTAACTCAGCGCGTTGGCCTCGTTGTAGAGCCAGCACGCGACCCGGCTGTCCTCGACCGGAAGCGGCTCCGGCCGATCCCTGAAACAGCGTTCATGGGCTTGCGGACAGCGTGGGTTGAAGGCACAGCCTTGCGGAATATCGGTCAGGCGCGGCATCGACCCTGGGATCTGCTCCAGCCGTTCGGCATCGTGGCCGACGGCCGGAATCGAGCCCATCAGACCATGGGTATAGGGATGCTTGGCGTTCTTGATGACTTCGCGCACAGGCCCGATCTCGGCGATCCGCCCGGCATACATCACCGCCACCCGATCGGCGGTCTCGGCGATCACGCCCATGTCGTGGGTGACCAGCATGATGGCGGTGCCGTGCTCCCGGCAAAGCTTTTTCAGGAGCGCGATGATCTGGGCCTGGATCGAGACGTCGAGTGCGGTGGTCGGCTCGTCCGCCACCACCAGGCGCGGATTGACCGCCAGCGCGAGGGCGATCACCACCCGCTGCCGCATGCCGCCGGAGAACTGGTGCGGATACTGATCAACCCGGCGGGTCGGTGCGGGGATGCCGACCTCGGTCAGCAGCTCGATCGCGCGGTCCCGCGCCTTTGTGGGCGTCATGTCCGTGTGGGTCATGATCGTCTCGGTCAGCTGACGGCCAACCGAGTAAAGCGGGTTCAGGCTGGTCAGCGGATCCTGGAAGATGGCACCGATCTGCCTACCCCGAATGCGGCGCATCTGCTCATAGGGCAGATTGTCGATCCGGCGACCTTCCAATAGGATCTCGCCGGCCCCGACCCGGCCTGGCGGCTCCAACAGCCCGATGATCGCGGCACCGGTCAGGGACTTGCCCGCGCCCGACTCGCCCACAACGCCCAGCACCTCGCCCTCGGCGATGTCGAAGGAGATGTTGTCGACGGCCGTCAGCGTGCCGCGCCGGGTCGGAAATTCGACGACCAGATTGCGGACCTGAAGAAGGGGATCTGCCATGGCGATCACCGCAGCTTGGGGTTAAGCGCATCGCGCAGCCAGTCTCCGAGGAGATTGACGGCGAGCACCAGGATAGCGAGGGCAGCACCCGGAAAAATCGTGATCCACCACTCGCCCGAGAACAGATAGTCGTTTCCGACCCGGATCAAGGTGCCCAGAGACGGCTCGGTCGGCGGCACGCCCACGCCCAGAAAGGACAGGGTCGCCTCGGTGATGATGGCGAGCGCCAGCTGGATCGTCGCGATCACCAGCACCGGGCCCAGCACGTTCGGCAGGATATGGCGCCACATGATCATGGCCGGATGAATCCCGATGACGTGCGCCGCCTGGACGTATTCCTTGTTCCGTTCCACCAGCGTCGATCCGCGCACGGTCCGGGCATATTGCACCCAGTTCGACAGCCCGATCGACAGGACCAGAACGAAATAGGCGAGCGTTACCTGATCGACCTGCCATTCCGGATGAGTCTTGAAGTAGCCGATGACAATACCGTTGATCAGCAGCGCGATCAGGATCGAGGGAAACGACAGCTGGATCTCGGCCGCCCGCATGATGAAGGCGTCCACGGCACCACCCACGAAGCCGG
>CALAHL010000832.1 GCA_937891725.1 uncultured Rhodospirillaceae bacterium
GGGCCTTGGCGACACCCGCCGCGACTGTGCCGACACCAACCTCGGAGACCAGTTTGACCGAAATATCAGCCGCCGGATTGACGTTTTTAAGGTCGTAAATCAGCTGCGCCAGATCTTCGATGGAATAGATGTCGTGGTGTGGCGGCGGCGAGATCAGGGTCACGCCAGGGGTCGCGTGCCGCAGTTTGGCGATCAGACTGTCGACCTTGATGCCCGGCAGCTGCCCGCCTTCGCCCGGCTTCGCACCTTGGGCGATCTTGATCTCGATCTCCCGGCAGTTGTTCAGGTATTCCGCCGTGACACCGAACCGACCGGAGGCCACCTGCTTGATTGCGGAGGAAGGATTGTCGCCGTTCGCCCGTGGCGTGAAGCGCGCGGGATCCTCGCCACCTTCGCCGCTGTCGGACTTCGCGCCGATCCGGTTCATGGCAATCGACAGGGTCTCGTGGGCTTCCGGAGAAAGCGCACCGAGCGAGATTCCGGGCGCGATCAAGCGCTTGCGGATGTCGGTGATCGACTGGACCTCGTCCAACGGCACCGGCGCATCCTTGTTCTTGAAGGCCAGCAGGTCGCGCAGATTGATCGGAGCTTCTTTGTAGATCGCCTCGACATAACGTTTGTAGAGGTGGTAGCTGTCGGTCTCGACCGCGTGTTGAAGCGCGTGAATCATCGCTCCGTCGAACGCATGCCGCTCACCGGTTCGGCGATAGCGGTATAGCCCGCCGACCGGGAGCGGGACCGCCGCCTCGTCGAAGGCCTTTTTGTGCATCGACAGGGTTTTCGCCTGGATTCCGTTGAGCCCCAGTCCGGAAATTCGCGACGGCATGCCCGGGAAGAACCGTGCCACCAGCGAGCGGCTGAGCCCGACCGCCTCGAAATTGTAGCCGCCGCGATAGCTGGACAGGACCGAGATGCCCATCTTGGACATGATCTTCAGCAGCCCGTCCTGGATCGCGCGCTTGTAGTTCGCGAGGCAGTCCTCGAGGGTCAGATCCTCGAACAATCCACGGCCGTGACGATCGGCGATCGCCTCCTGGGTCAGATAGGCGTTGATGGTCGTCGCCCCGACCCCGATCAGCACCGCGAAATACTGCACGTCCAGACATTCGCCGGAGCGCACGTTGATTGACGTGAACGTCCGCAGCTGCTGGCGCACCAGGTGGCTGTGAACCGCACCGGTGGCCAGGATCATCGGGATCGCCGCCCGGTCCGAGCCGATCGCCTCGTCCGACAGGATCACATGGGTGCAGCCGCCCCGCACCGCGTCTTCGGCTTCCTGCCGGATCCGGTCGATTGCGTGTTCCAGCGCGTTCGAATCCCCATCAAGCGCAAAGGTGCAATCGATCTCGGCCGCGGTCTCCGCCATGTGGTCGCGCATCGCCTGGAATTCGGCGTTGGTGAGCACCGGGCTTTCCAACAGCAGATGGGCGCACTGGTCGGAATCCTCGTCCAGGATGTTCCCCAAATTGCCGAGCCGGGTGCGCAGGGTCATAACCTGACGCTCCCGCAAGCTGTCGATCGGCGGGTTGGTCACCTGGCTGAAATTCTGGCGGAAAAAGTGGTGTAGACCCCGGTATTTGTCCGACAGAACCGCGATCGGCGTGTCATCGCCCATCGAGCCGATGGATTCCTTGCCGCCCTCGGCCATCGGCTGCAACAGCAGTTCCATGTCCTCAAGCGTCCAACCGGCCACCACCTGGCGTCGCCGCAGCTCTTCCTTGGTGAAGCGCGGCTTCTCCTCATGCTCGGCGCGGATCAGCTTGTCGATCTTCGTGCTTGTGGTGATCCAGTCGCCATACGGCTTCCGGCTCGCCAACAGATCCTTGAGTTCCTGGTCGTGGTAGAGTTTGCCTTCGCGCAGATCGACCGCGATCATCTGTCCCGGATCCAACCGGCCCTTCTCGATCACCCGTGCTTCGTCGATCCGGACCATCCCGGTCTCGGAACCGGCCAGCAGGAGACCGTCGTCGGTCACGCTATAGCGCATCGGCCGCAGACCGTTCCGATCGATCCCGCCCAGAACCCATTGTCCGCCATAGGCCGCGATCGCGGCCGGGCCGTCCCACGGCTCCATCACCGCGTTGGCGTAGGCGTAGAGATCTTTCCATTTTGCCGGAATCTGGCTGTCCTCGGACCAGGCTTCGGGAATGCACATGGTCTTGACCATCGGCAACTCACGGCCGGCCCGGACCATCAGCTCGAACACGGCATCCAGCGCCGCGCTGTCCGACGAGCCGGACTGCACCACCGGCTTGAGATCTTCGATCAGATCGCCGAAAGCGTCCGTCGACATCCGGGTTTCGTGGCTGGCCATCCAGTTCACGTTGCCCTTGACCGTGTTGATTTCCCCGTTGTGGGCCAGAACACGGAACGGCTGGGCCAGACGCCAGGTCGGGAAGGTGTTGGTCGAATACCGCTGATGATAGATCGCAAAGTTCGACACGAACCGCTCGTCCCGCAGGTCGGGATAGAACAGGTCGACCTGCTCGGCCAGGAACATGCCCTTGTAGATCAAAGAGCGGGACGACAGCGAGCACATGTAGAATTCCGTGATATGCGCGGCCAGCACCTCTTTCTCGATGCGCCGCCGGATCACGTAGAGATCCCGTTCGAACTCGCCCTCAGAGCGGTTCTCCGGGGCCGAGAACATGATCTGTTCGATTTCCGGACGGGTCGCGTTCGCCTTCTCGCCGATCACCGAGATGTCGACCGGCACCTGGCGCCAGCCGAAGATGAAGCAGCCGAATTTCAGGATCTCGGATTCAACGATCACCCGGCACCGCTCCTGCGCGCCCAGGTCGGTGCGCGGCAGGAACACCATGCCGACCGCCACCGTTTCATCGCCGACCGCGTGGCCGGTGTGCTCGATATGCTCCCGGAAGAAATCGCGCGGGATTTCAAGATGGATGCCGGCGCCGTCGCCGGTCTTGCCATCCGCATCGACCGCACCCCGGTGCCAGACAGCCTTCAGCGCCTGGATCGCGGAGGTCACAACGTCGCGTCGGGCCGAGCCGTCGATCGAGGCGACGAAGCCGACCCCGCAGCTGGCATGCTCGTCCGCCGGGTTATAGACGTGGGCGGCCTCAAGGCGCTCGGACTCACGCTGCCAATGGGCAACGAACTGCTCACCAGTCTCGGTCATCTTGTTCTCCATCACGCGGCACTCCGGGCCCGGCTCGACTTATCGGCGGTCGCACCGACCGGCACGGCGGCGGCCTTCCGTTCGAGGTAGCTGTGCATCCGTTCGGCAACGTCGCGGCCATCGCGGACCGCCCAGACCACCAGTGAAGCCCCGCGCACGATGTCCCCGGCCGCGAACACGCCGTCAAGGCTGGTCATCATGGTGCGGAAATCGATCCGAACGGTGCCCCATTGGCTGACGTCCAGTCCGTCGGTGCCGAACAGTTTCGGGAGATCTTCGGGGTCGAAGCCGAGCGCCTTGATCGCCATGTCGCACTCGATCGTGAAACTCGAGCCGTCGATCACCTGCGGCGACTGCCGGCCGGTCGCATCTGGCACCCCGAGATGGATCTGCTGGCAGCGGACACCGGTTACGCTTTCATCGCCCAGAAAGGCCTCGGGGGCCGACAGCCATTTGAAGTCGACGCCTTCTTCCTCAGCATTCGCGACCTCGCGTTGGGAGCCCGGCATGTTGGCCCGGTCCCGTCGGTACACGCAGCTGACGCTCTCTGCGCCCTGTCGGATTGCGGTTCGCACGCAATCCATCGCTGTGTCACCGCCGCCGATCACCACCACACGCTTGCCGGTCGCGTTCAATGTGCCGTTGTCGAAGTCCTGAACCTCGTCACCCAATCCCTTCTTATTCGACGCGGTGAGATAGTCGAGGGCTGGCACGATCCCTGGCAGGCCGATGCCCGGTGCCTTGAAATCTCGCGCCTTGTAGACGCCGGTCGCGATCAGGATCGCGTCGTGCTTATGACGCAGTTCGTCCATGGTCACGGTGCTGCCGATCTCCACATTGTGGTGCATGTGAATGCCGCCATCGGCCAACAGTTTGGACCGGCGCTCCACCACGTCCTTCTCAAGCTTGAAGTTCGGGATACCGTAGATCATCAGCCCGCCCATTCGATCGTACCGATCGTAGACGTGGACCTGATATCCCTTCTTGCGGAGCTGTTCGGCGGCCGCCAACCCACCCGGACCGCCGCCGATGATGCCCACGGACTGCTCGCGTTCGCGCGGTGGCTTGACCGGCTTGACCCAGCCGTTCTCGAAGGCGGTCTCGGTGATGTATTTCTCGACCGATCCGATGGTGACGCTTTCGAAGCCCTTCTCGATCACGCAGTTGCCTTCGCACAGACGGTCCTGGGGGCAGATGCGGCCGCAGATCTCGGGGAAATTGTTGGTTGCGCTGGAGACCTCATAGGCCTCTTCCATCCGCCCCTCGGCTGTCAACTTCAGCCAGTCGGGGATGTTGTTGTGTAAGGGGCAGTGGATCTGACAAAATGGAACACCGCATTGGGAACAGCGACCGGCCTGCTCGGCCGCACGGGCGGTTTCGAATTCCCGGTAGATTTCATCGAAATCCGCCCGACGTTCCTCGGCGGCGCGCTTGGTCGGCATTTTCTTTGCCGTGCCGACGAACTTCAGCATGCGGTCTTCAGCCATCTGATCCTCCTTTCCCGGACAGCGAAAAGTGGAAGCGACGCAAGATCGTTCCCAAATCCGGGCCGGACTCTATATACCCTCGTCGCGCGCAGGGCAATCCACAGGCCGAAAAATAGGACAACAAAATTGACTAATTAGACTTTATTATATGTTAATGCACGAAGATAGAACGCTTTTCTCACTGCGCTTCCATAAAAATAATACCATATCGGACCTTTTTAGAAAAATGCTCCAATCT
>CALAHL010000833.1 GCA_937891725.1 uncultured Rhodospirillaceae bacterium
GCCCGGACATTGCTGCCTATACGTCGACGCTCATGATCTGGCCGTCCTCGGCAAAAACATTCTTAGCGCTACAGACGCGCGAGAGCCGAGAAGGGGGAGACGCTACCGACAAGTGGATGCGCCTGATCCTCAAAGACACCGTCAAAATAAATCCGGGTTGCGGTTACGCTGAGTTTTTCTCTTTCCGGTACGGCTGTGGGGTGCGGTGTTGGCTCCTTCTTAACTCTCGCATCGACCATCGGCCCGAAGGCGTCATTTCCGATCCAAAGCGGACGGTATGAGGCGTAGTGGTGTCCGCCGGTTCGGTGTCGATTCAACAACTACGAGGCGTGACCAGTCCCTTCGGCCACTTGTACAAAGGCTCTGGGCGATAGCCCGTTCCCGCATTGATCTCCCTCAGAGTGGCGTAGAATTACGATTGGATCACAGTATCGAACACCCGCACGATCAGCGGAAGCTTTCAGGAAAAACCTGCAGACCCGCCGTCTCAATAAGATCAGCGAAAACCAAACATTTTAGAAAAATTGAACATGACTGTCTTTTACCAAAGCGCTTTTCAAACGAAAGGTCTTTTCGCCAACATCGCCCAGCCTTGAATTTCTAACGATGGAATATAATTCGGTTTGCGTCGGCTTAACCAAGTGGTCGAACGTCTATGGAGATTACCGAAATCTCAATTTCTGCAAGCCTCGAAGCCCGCTCAAATAGTATTCCTAAAACATCCACAGCTGCCCGGCTATAGGCCCGCGCCGCCCATTTGCACTGCCCCTATCTTCGTTGTTCCTGTCACCGAGTAACGCCCCCAGGATCATCCGCCCATGACCGTTGAGCGTTCTGCCGTCCAAGCCGATGGCGCCCGTCACCTAGTTCTGATCGATGCCCGATTTCCGGAGCCGGATCTGTTATTGGCTGCCTTGGTGCAGCCGTGCCGGGTGGTGCAGGTGCCGCAGGGTGCGGATGGCCTGGCGGTGCTGGGCCGCGCTTTGCAGGACGGTGGAGCGCCGCCGCGTTCGGTTCACCTGATCAGCCATGGCGCACCGGGGCGGCTTCCGCTTGGGCGGGGACATATCGATACGGCGGCCCTGCGGCAACGGGTTGTGGAGCTGGCCGCGATCCGGCGGGGTCTCGCAGGAGCCCCGGTCACGCTGTACGGCTGTTCGGTCGGCGCGGGTGAGCGCGGTCAGGCGTTTGTCGCAGCCCTGGCATTTGCACTCGGTAGCCGGGTCCTCGCCACGTCCACCCCGACAGGAGCCGCAGCGCTCGGTGGTGACTGGCTGTTCGATGTCGGGGCCGCCGAGACCATGGCCGGTGCGGTCGTCGTCATCGACGACCGGGTGCCAGAATCCGAGGCCATCCTCGCGGCCCTGACAGTCCCGGCGCGCGTCGTGCGGGTTCCCGCCGAGGCCGACGGTCTGGACCTGATCCAGGCGGCGGCGCAGGCCGCGCCGGGAGGGCGGCTCGTCGTGATCTGCCACGGCCGTCCGGGCGCACTCTCCCTGGGGAGCCGCCCGCTGACCGCCCGCACCCTGGCCGAGCGCCGGGACACCCTGGCGGCGATCGGCGATGCCCTCGCCGGCGCGCCGATCGAGCTCTACGCCTGCTCGGTCGCCGCCGGCGCGGCGGGCCGGGCCCTCGTGACGGCGCTGG
>CALAHL010000834.1 GCA_937891725.1 uncultured Rhodospirillaceae bacterium
CATATGCGCGTAGGTATCGTAGATATACCGGGCGCTCTCTTCGAAGCCCCTGTGCTCGGACAGCACCTGATCGCTGAGCCCCAAATAGATGACGTAGGCATCGTTCCAGAAATCGGTTGCGAGATCCTCGTTGGCGACCAGAACGCCGATCGGCAGGGATTGCAGGATCGCCTGCATCCGGGCACGGGTGGCCTCCGCCGTTTCCTTGGCCTTGAGCACGCCGGCTTCCTGAAGGCGCCGCGCGGTGATGTCGGTCAGGGTGCGAACAGTCCCGCCGTCGGGCAGGTCGCGATCGAAGATCAGGATCCATTGCCCATTCGGCAACTGGTGTTCGTGACGGCCCCCATCGGGGTCGGCCTGCATGTCCAGCCAATCGGACCAGGCGCCGAAATAGGCCAGGATCTCCTCGGGAGACCGATCTTCACCGACCAGGTCAAGGCGCGCCACCGGTGCGCCGGACGGCTCGGAGGCCGGGATCGGTGCCGGTCCGAGAATGTGAAACGCCCGGTCGTTCCACAGCTCGATCCGTCCCTCCGCATCGGTGACCATCACCCCCTGTTCCAGCGAGGCGAGCACCCCTTCGAGAAAATCGGTCTTCTCCCGAAGTTCGGTCTCGATCACCTTGAGGTTGGTGACATCGGAGAAGGTTCGGATCTCCCGTCCGTCCTCCAGCGGCTGGAACACGACATGGAGATAGCGCCCGCCGAGGCCGTGCCGCTGATACTCCAGCCTTCCGACCGGGAGGCCGGCGCGTTTGCGGGCGAACCATTCGGCAACCTCCGGGGGCGGTGGGTTGGAGGCCAGTTTCGGCTGGGAGTCGTGAAAGGCCTTCATCTCCTCGGAGCTGGCGTTACGGGCGTACATCTCGACCGGAACCTCCAGTATCTCGGCCAGTCGGTCGTTGTAGAGCTGGATGTTGTCGTCGGCGTCCCGGACGATCACGCCCTGTTCGATATTGGCCAGCATGGATTCCAGCAGATCCCGGCGGGCCTGCGCCTCTTGTTCGGCCAGCTTACGTTCGGTGATGTCGGTGAAGGTCCGGACATGTCCGCCATCGGGCAGGCGGCGGCACAGGACCAGCACCCAGGTGCCGTTTTTCTGGAGGCGCTCGTAACCGATCCGGTCGGAGTCGCTTTCGCCGCGTTCCCACGCGTCCATCGCCGCGCTGAGTTCCGGCGTCATGTCGAACAGCTCGCCCCGATCCTTCAGCGTTTGAACAATCTCTGAGAGCGGCGTCGGCCGGTCCATGAGGTCCAGGGGGAAGTCCAGCAGTTCGCAGTAGCGGCGGTTCGCCAACACCTGGATGCCGTCGGCGCTCACCACCGACAGGCCCTGATCGATATTGTCGAGGGTCAGCTGGAGCAGGGCGCTTTTCCGGGCGGTTTCCCGCTCGGCCCGTACCGTCTCCGTCGAATCGATCCAGGACCGGACCCAGCCGCCCCCGGGCATGGGATGGTTCTCAACCCGGAGGATCCGCTGCGTCTTGGTGGTTCGCATGTAGCCGAATGCACCCGCGGTGGTCTTCAGACGGTCCCAGGCCTTGATCTGCGCGTCGAACTCGCCCGACTCCAGGTGATCGAAATCTCCCCGATCCCGTCGGAACTGATTGAACATGTTGCTGCTCAGGTCCCTCGACAGCAGGTCTTCGGGAACGTCGAACAGCTCCACGAACTGCTCATTTCGGTAGAGGAATTTGTCATCGGGTCCCACCACCGCGATGGCATTCGGAATGGACTGCAGGACCGAATCCAGGACCTCGCCCTGACGGCGGATGTTGTCCAGAAGGTCGGTGTTGATGAGACGCTCCTGGATCTGGTGAACCAGGGCGGCCTCGAACCGGCGCGAGAACCGGTCGAAGTAGACCAAGGTCAGCAGGAACAGAGCCGCGATGATCGCCAGATCCAGCTGCGCCTCATAGGCCAGGGCGGTCGCGGTCGGCAGGATCAGGGCGGCGGCATAGAACCGGAACGCGCGTGCGTGGGCGGACAGGGTTCCAAGCGCGCCACCGGCCATTCCGGCCAGGACCAGCAGAATGCAGGCGGAAATCTTGAAGTGCTCGGACTGGACGAACAGAACCGGCAGGGCGCCGAACGTGGCGCCGGAGACCAGGGCGACGATCTCGAAACGCCAGGCCCAGATCCGGCTGCGGGCGGCACTGCCGGCCTCTTTGGAAAATCCGCGGTAGACCAGCACGCGGGCGGCGGCGACCGACAGCATCACCAGGATCCATAGGCTGAGCTTCGTGAGGTCGACCCCGAAATCGAACAGCAGGATTCCGACCGCCACGCCGATCACGGTATGCCCGATCAGGGCGTCCTTGGTCTGCTCGTGAAAGACCTTCAGTCGTTCGGCAAGGATCCGGGTGCCCATCTCGGGCTGTCCGAATGCCGCCCCGCCCTCCACCGCCGCGCCATCTTCCACAACCGCCATGTCCCGCCCTCCCTCGCGCCCCGGCCCGCGCGACGATCGGGTCGCGGAGCCGAGGGTGTCCAAGCGAAGACAGACTAAACGAAACGCGTGTGAATGTGCTCCGTCTATCTTACCTGCTGGTGACGGATGATCCGGTTATTTCATCGGCGAATGCGGGCCCGGCAGCAGCACGGTTGAGTGCATCTCTTCCAGCATTTCGGGGCCGTTCTTCAGAAACGCCTGCCAGTCGGGATCCTGCATGCAGGCGGTGCGCGCCTCGGCCCGGTGGTTCAGGCTGTCATAGACCCACAGGTGCGAGATTTCGTTCGGTTGCCCGGCTTCGCTGAGGAAAATGCCGCAGTTCTTGGAGTACTTCTCCCGCACCGGCATGACCTCCAGAAGCTTGTCGGCGAACAGCCGCGCCTTGCCGACCTTGCAGCGGTAGAACCGGTATTCGTAGACATGCCCCTCGCCGGTCGGCGGCGACAGCGGACGCACCGCGTTCATGATGCGGATGTCCTGGCGCTGAATCATCGGGCCGGCGACCGGGAGGTATTTGGTGCGCCAGTCCTCGTCCTTGCCCAAGGCCGCGCGCAGCTCCTGGCGGGTGTTCAGATCCTTGTAGGACCAGAGGTGCATGACCTGGTTCAGCGGCCCGATATCGGTCAGCCAGTAGCCTTCGAGCTTGCCGTATTTGTCGCCCCGGATCTCGCGCCCGACCTCCGCCGACAGCTTGGCAAGCGCCGGCGCCTTGCCGATCGGGGTGGTGTAGGTGCGGAATTCATAGATCATGTGGTCTCTCCCTCGGGTGGTTCTTTTTGTCCGTCCGGGGCAGTGTCGAGAAAACTTCACCGAATGGGAACCTGCATCATGATCGAACTGATCGGAACCTGGCGTCTGGTCGATACCAGCTCGTGCACCCTGGACGGCGATCCGCTGCCGACACCCTATGGCGAGAAGCCCACGGGGATCGTGACGTTTCGGGCCGACGGCCGCATGATTGCAGCCCTCTGTGACGGCCGGGCGGAGGTCCCGGGAGGTGCTCCCAGGGAGTTCGTCTCGTATTGTGGGAACTACACCTATGACGGCGCGCGTCTGGTGACGCGGGTCGATGCGACCTCCGACGCGCCGCGCTTGGGCACCGAACAGATCCGTTCGGTCAGCGAAGAGGATGGGCTGCTGGTGCTGCGGCCACCGGTGGAGACCGTCGGCGCCATCCGGCGGCAGCGGACGTTGCGGTGGGCGCGGGTCGGCGACGCTTAGGTCGCTCCCGTCCGTCACACGCACTCAAACGGGGAACTCACCCACGATCCGACGCTCCAGCCGGCTGAGCCGCACATAGAGCGCGCGGCTGTGGCGCAGCAGATCCCGCAGGCGGCGGGGCATGATGGGATCGTCTTCGTGACCCAGCGCTGTGCAGACCG
>CALAHL010000835.1 GCA_937891725.1 uncultured Rhodospirillaceae bacterium
ATCGGGATCGTGATTGTCCAGAACTGGCGCCATTTGCTGGCGCGGTCGCATTCAGCCGCCTCATAAATGCTGTCCGGTATCGACCTCAGCCCCGCGAGGCAGATCAGCATGACAAAGGGTGTCCACATCCAGGTGTCAGCGATCACAATGGCCCGAGGCGCCAGGTGCACGTCCCCAATCATCGAGAAACTCGCCGGGTCGGCTCCGGTGAAAAAGGCGACCACGTAGTTGAAAAGACCGATTTGCGGTTGGTACAGGAAGGTCCAAAAGTTTCCGACAACCGCGGGGGAGAGCATCATCGGGAACACGATGATCGTGGTCCACAAATCGTTTCCCTTGAATTTCTTGTTGATGAGGTAGGCCAGCGTGAAACCGATCAGGACCTGCAAGACGATGGTCCAGATCAGGAAATGGGCTGTGGCCTGCATTGTATTCCAGATGTCAGGATCTGACAGGATCCGCTCGTAATTGCGGAGCCCGACCCATTCGACATCATTGTTCGGCCGGTTCACACGGAAGTTGGTGAAACTGAGCCGGATCGTCCAGATCAATGGAAAAATGTTCACCGCGAGCAGCAGAAAGATCGTCGGTGCCACGAAGATCCAGGCGATGGTCCGGTCTGAAAGGCCCCTGATGCGGCGCGCCACTCCGTCCAGCGTTTTCTTCGCGGCGCTTTCGATGGCTTGGTTTGGCACAGTTCATATCCTTCTTAGCAAGAACCCAGCAAAGCCCTGCTTTGGATCTTTAACAACGGTGAAAGAGAAAGCTCTCGAGCTGATCCGGAAACCAGCAAAAGGGCGTGGTCGGGCGAAGGCTAGACCCTCCGCCCGACGCCAAGGGACTCAGAGTTTGCCTTCGTCCTCGAAGATTTCGGTCCAGTCGCGAACCAGACCATCTAGCGCCTCTTGCGCGGTACCTTCGCCCGCAACCACATAGTTGTGGACCCGGTCCTGCATCGCCAGAAGCAGGTCGGCATAGGCCGGCTCGGCCCAGAAATCCTGCACGATTGCCATGGAGTCGAGGAACGTTTGAGCGTAGGGCTGGCTGGTTGCGAAGCCAGGGTCTTCGACCACAGCGCGCAGAGCGGAATAGCCGCCAAGCTCCCACCAACGGGCCTGTACTTCGGGCTGTGCGAACCACTGGATGTATTCCAGCGCGGCTTCCTGGTTTTCCGAGTACGATACGACCGAGATGCCCTGCCCGCCCAATTGAGCGAACTGGCCTGCAGGGCCTGCGGGGTTCGGGAAATAGCCGGAATTTCCGCCACCGACTGTCTCGTCGGCCTCGACGCCAGGCCAGATGAACGCGAAGTTCATTTGCATTGCGACCTGACCGGAGCGATAGGCGTCGATGTTCTCGCCCATGTACCAGTTCGAGGATCCCGGAGGTGTACCCACCTCATACAGGCTCCGGTAGTATTCGAGCCCGGCGACCGCGCCTTCCGAATTCACAAATCCGTCCAGGTCGTAGGGCTGATCAGGGTTTTCATACAAGAAACCATAGTTGTAGAGCGCGTTGGTTACGCCCATTGTGATCCCTTCGGATCCGCGCTCGGTGTAAATGGCGGCGCCGTAGACCGTCGTGCCATCGATGTCGCGACCCTGGAAGAACTCTGCGATGTCATGCAGTTCGTCGAGGGTGGCGGGAACATCCAGCGCGCGCCCATAGGTTTCCATGAATTCCGTTTGAAGCTCGGGGCGCTCGAACCAGTCCCGGCGGTAGGTCCAGCCGACCACATCACCAAAAGCGGGAAGCGCATAGTAGTTCGGCGTGTTTTTCGGCCACTCGGCGTAGCCGGTCACGGTTGCTGGGATGAAATCATCCATCGAGATGCCGTTGGCGTCGAAGAAGTCGTTCAGTTGGACATAGTGCCCGTTCTCGGCACCCCCGCCGATCCACTGGCTGTCGCCAATCATCAAATCGCAAAGCTGGCCGCCGGAGTTCAGCTCGTTCAGCATGCGATCGGCAAAGCTGGTCCAGGGTACGAATTCGAAATTCATCGTGTGGCCAGACTGCTCCTCGAAATCGCGGCTGAGCTCGACCAAGGCGTTGGCTGGATCCCAAGCGGCCCAGCACAAGGTCAGGTCTGCGGCGTGAGCGGTCGACGCGACCGTCACAGTGGTCATGGCGAGCACAGCACCCGCGCTGGCAGTGTTAAATAGTTTCGATCTCATTTCTAGACTCCTCCCTAGATTATGCCGCCGCCACAAGCTGTGCCGAATCAGCGATGAGTCTTTACTATTGAGACACGTGCCTCAAAGCAATAATTTTTTGATACACGTGTCTCAAAATGTGCTATCAAGCAAGGGCCCTAGCGACTAAAGTCGTGAAAACCCGAAAAGTAAGTCGCTGAACATATGTCCAAATCTGCACCAATATCTGACGACGACGCGCTGCTCCGTCCAACAACAAAGGACCTCGCGCGGGTGGCTGGCGTCAGCCGGGCGACCGTCGATCGGGTCTTGAACGGGCGGGAAGGCGTCAAGAAGAAAACCGTGGACAAGGTCAATGCTGCGATTGAGGAAATTGGCTTTGTTCGCAACATCGCAGCCGCCAATTTGGCAAAGAGCCGTACCTACCGGTTTCTCTTTGTGCTGCCTGAATCAGGTGACCAGTTTCACGGCGAGATCCTGAGGCGCATCAACGAAGCGCAAACTGCTTACACTGCAGACATGGTGAAAGCGGCCGTGCGCCTCGTCGATCAGAACGATCCATTCAAGATTGCGGCCTTGCTCGCGTCCTTGTCACCCGACGTTGTCGACGGCGTCGCGATCATGGCCCCGGAGACGCCGCAGGTTCGCGATGCGATACTTCGCCTGCAAGAACGCGGCGTCCACGCCTTGCCGTTCATCTCCAATCAAACACTAAACGGCGACCAATGGGTCGGAATGGACAATCATGCGGCTGGCGTTACGGCTGGGACCCTGATGGGACGATTCCTACCCATCAAGGCAGGGAAATTGGCGGTGATTGCTGATAGCATTTTGTCGCGCGACAGCCTCGAGCGCCGTTCAGGTTTCGACCAGGTGATCAATTCAGAGTTCCCGCACCTCGCAGCTCTGCCCTCCCTGGAAACCTACGGATCTCAGGATCGCGCCAAGCGCATTGTCTCGGAGATTTTTCGGCACCAAGGCGATATAGCTGGCGTCTATATCCTATCATCAGAGGCGCGCGCACCGCTTTCCGCAATCTGGAAAGTACAACTTCCGCATAACATCGTAATCATTGCGCACGAGCGTACACCCTGTACGGAAAACGCGCTGGTCGATGGCACACTTGACGCGGTCATCACTCAGGATCCGGGTCACTTGGTGCGCAGCGCGGTCAGAAAGCTTCGCGCGCTGACCGATGGGCGCTCGACACTGCAATCGCAAGAAAAGATCAGGGTCGAGATCATCCTGAAAACCAATCTCTGATTTGCCGAAAGTGCTACCTCCACGGCGCATCGGGCATTCGCATAGTTCTAGGACCTTGTGAGAACCTCTGCTCTTAGTGGGGCCAGCTACAATTTGGAATTCCGCCCGCTTGTCGATTGGGTCTTCGGCCAACCAAAGGGCGAATAGCCGATTCAGACTTCGATTTGGTGCCAGGTGCGCTGGAACGAACGCGCAGTGTTCGCCCTGCGAGTTTCGCAGATGTCGCGAACCGCCAAGATCGGTCATTTGTGTAAAGAGATCGGATGTCTGAAAAGTCCGCATCATTATCCTTGAGACGGGGCGCAGCGAATGGCCGAATATGGCAGATTTTTTCCTAATTCCACGCCGCCAACTACTGGCTTTTGGGCAGACAGAATCTGGTCGGTATCGAGATTGTAGCGTGCGGTGAGGGAAACGCAGTTATCGGCTTGGAGGGTGGGGGAACGATCTTCACGGTAAATAAAATCAATGAGTTAGCTGTCACATCCCGTGAGATAGTATGGCTGTTTCTTGAACAGGTTCGGCCTGA
>CALAHL010000836.1 GCA_937891725.1 uncultured Rhodospirillaceae bacterium
CAAGGTGAGCAACGCCTCCCTCACATTTTCAACAGCGGGCGGGACATCCCCCCCGTAGCGTCGACTGAAACCGGCGCGTAAAGGCTGTCATTGTAGACCTCGTGATTCTCCAGCTGGGCCTTCGTCATGCTCGCAAGAACCAGATGGTCGCCAGCGCTGGTGAAGGAGGTGGCCGGAAGGGCGACCTCGCGCTCGCCCAAGCCCAGGAACCCGCCGACGTCGACGATAAAGTACAGATCGTCCGAGGATTTCGCGCGCACAACTCCGTCGACTTCGCCAACTGAATCGCCGTTGCCGTCACGAACCGCAGTGCCCTCGATCTTTTCGATCTCGCTGGACGAGAACAGCTGGCGGATGTTGGTCTCAGCAGCGGTGGCGGCATTGCTTATCGCCTTGCCTGCTGAAGATGCGGCGTCCTTGGTGGCGTCAACCGCTTCCTTACCAGTGATGTCGGTCTTCTCGGCTTCGTTCAGCGTCTTGCTACCGGTCTCGACCTGGGTGCTGCTGTTGGTGGACGTGGTGGCGCCGGCGGCTGCGACGGGTCCAGCGGACAGCGTCAGCAAGGCTGCGCCGGTCAGCAACGCGGTTTTGAGATTCGATTTCATTTGGAAACTCCAAATTGGTTGTTTCTGCCATCCGGACGTCAGCTCTCGACATTCCGGACATATGGAACCAACGCTTGGACTCCTGGATCGTTCCCAAAATTTTTTAATTTCACAAAAAAAGCCCCGGAGACAGATGCTCCGGGGCTTCAGGGGTGTTTGATGAGCCGATGGCTTATTTCAGCTCGAGGCTCAGGCCCTTATACAGACCGGCACCGTAAAGACCGTGCGCGACCACCGGTTTCATGCGCGGACCGGCCGCGACATTCATCGGCTCGTGCACCAGCGGTACCCAGACGACGGCGTCGTGGATCTGCTTCTGGATCTTGCCGTAGGCGGCAGCCCGACCGGCGTCGTCCAGAGCACCGCGGCCTTCGAACAGCCATTTGTCGGTCTGTGCATCGTCCCAGTTCATCCGGTTCGGCGAGGGCATGTTTGCCGACGGAAAGTACAGGTTCAGTGCATCGCCTGCCGACACATACGGATAGCTCATGGTGTACATGTCGAAGTCCTGGGTTTTCAGCTTGCCCCAGATCACGGTGGCATCGAAGATCTCGACTTTCAGATCAATACCGACCTTGCGCAGGTCGCCCTGCATGGCTTCCATGATCTGACGCCAGTCATTGGTGAAGCTGTACGCAAGCAATTCGAGCTTCTTGCCGTCTTTGTACCGGAAGCCGTCATCACCGAGCGTCCAGCCGTCGGCATCCAGGATTTCTCCGGCTTTCTCGGGGTTGTAACCGAACAGGCTTTCGTCGATCTGGTCGGCGGCGTAGTCCAACGTGCCCTTGTGGATATAGGCAGTCGCAGGCTCGGCCTGACCGAAGAACACGCCTTCTGCGATCGCCGTTTGGTCAACCGCCAGGTTGATCGCCTTGCGGACTTCGATGTCATTCACGATGTCGCGGGTAATCTTGAACCCGACATAGAAAGTCCAGAAATAGAACGGCGGCGAGGTCACGGAGATCGCCGGGTTTGCCTTGAGCTGCTCGATCGACCAATAGGGCAGATACTGGGTCACGTCGCCCTGGCTGGTCTGGATGCCGGCCACCCGGTTGTTGTCTTCCGGGACGATCTTCCAGATCACCTTGTCGACCTTGGCCGGGCCCCGGTTCTCATAGAAATCTGGCCCCCAGGTGTAGGCGTCGTGCTTGGTCATGACCAGTTCGTTGCGCGGCTCCCAGCTTTCGAAGCAGTAGGGGCCGGTGCCGTCGAAGCCCTTCACGCCAAAATCCTCGCCCAGTTCGTTGACCTGGTCGACGTTGATGATGGTGTGGAAATGCTGCGTCATCTGATACAGCAGCTCGGAATACGGCTGAATGAGCTCGTATTCGACGGTGTAATCGTCGACCGCGCGTACCTCCTTCACGTCGCCGGCGCGGTTCTTCACGACGCCTTTATCAAGCGCAAGCCAACGGTCGATGGTCGCCTTCACATCGGCGGCGGTGAATTTCTTGCCGCTACAGAAGGTGACGTCGTCGCGCAGTTTGAAGGTGTAGAGTTTGCCGTCCTCGGACACCGTCCAGGATTTCGCCAGCAGTGGCTTGACGGTTTTCATGTCCGTATCAAGCGAGACCAGCGTGTCGCCGACCATGAACATGATCTCGGCGGTCGAGCGCGCGGTCGAGGTGTGCGGATCGTACCGGTCGGTATCGATCGCCCGCATCACGGTGACTTCGGATTGCGCAAGAGCCGGTGTCGAGAGCGGCACGCTCGCTGCAAACGCCACGGCCCCCGCCGCCAACAGTTTTCGATGCAGTCCCATTCAAAGACCTCCTCTGTTTATGCGGGGCGGTCGTTGCCGCTCCGGTAGTCCGCCCGTCTCCGGTGACGGCACGAGATTATTGACGCAGTCGGGGGTCGAGTACGTCGCGCAACGCATCCCCAAGCACGTTGAACGACAGCACGATCAGAAAGATCACCAGACTGGGGATCGTAGAGACGTGCGGTGCGAAGAACAGGAAATTACGGCCCTCTGCCGCCATAGTCCCAAG
>CALAHL010000837.1 GCA_937891725.1 uncultured Rhodospirillaceae bacterium
CTCTCGCCAAGCCGGTGCCACGAATTCACCACCTCGTCCGATTGCAGGAACGGCACGCCGTTCTGCGTCACCACGATGCCGCCGGGGTTCAGGCACCGTTTGCAGTCTGCATAGAATGCAGCTGTGAACAGCACCTCACCCGGTCCGATCGGATCGGTCGAGTCCACAATGATCACGTCGAAGCGATCCGCCGTCTCGGCCACGTATTTCGCACCGTCGGTAATCACCAGATCGAGGCGCGGATTGTCGAACGCGCCGGCCGAAAGCGACGGCAGATGCCTTTTCGACATGTCGACCACGCCGGCATCGATCTCCACCATGGTGACCCGATCGACGCCCTGATGCTTCAGCACCTCGCGCGCCATGCCTCCGTCACCGCCGCCGATGATCAGAACATGGCGTGCCGAGCCGTGCGCCGTCACCGGCACATGGGTCAGCATCTCATGATAAATGAACTCGTCGCCTTCCGTGGTCTGCACCACGCCGTCGAGGGTCAGGACCCGGCCAAACTTCGCGTTTTCGAAGATGATCAGGTCCTGAAGTCCCGTCTGGTCACGGAAGAGGACCTTGTCCATCCGGAGACCCTGGCTGATTTCAGCGTGCAGGGTCTCCTTGAACCAGTCCTCTGCCATTAGACCACCATGCCCCGCTTGTGCTCACCGAGATTGACGGTGTCCGGCGTGAAGGCGCGTTTCAGCACCTCGATCGCCTTGTGCGGCTGTGCGTCGCCGCACATGAACACGTCGAGAGCGGCGTAGTCGCATTCGGGCCACGTGTGGATCGAGATATGCGATTCCGCCAACACAGCCACCCCGGACACTCCGCCATTCGGCGAGAAGTGGTGCAGATGGATGTGCAGCAGCGTGGCGCCGGCGGCGACCACACATTCCTTCAGTGCGTCCTCGATATGCTCGAGATCGTCCAGACGCGATGCCCCCCACAGATCGATGATCAGATGGGTTCCGGCATAGGTCAGACCGTCCTTCTTGACGAAGTGGTCCAGCCGTTCGTCCGAACTGGTGATCCCGGCGCTGGGAAGGCGCACGACGTTGTCATGCTCCTCGTAAGCCGCCGGAGAGGCGTTGGTTTCGACATGGAATTCGCTCGGCTGAGTGGCCGAGTCCATCCCCAATTTGGTGGCGAGATGACGATCCATCCCCGTTCCTCCCTATCAGAAGATTGACCCAGCTACCCTAGACCCTCCACCCCCATGGACCACGACGGGCCCTACGGGACGAGCGGAATGGGCAGACAAGAAGACCCATCCCCGTTCTCCGGGATGGGACCCAAGTCTCGATGAAGCCTCACGCTCCATCGCGACCGTTCGCGTCGAGTTCACCTCCAGGTGGAATCACCCCAGACGCAGGCACGTCAGTTTTTCGGCTGTCTGTACGCACTTAAAAAGAAAGACCAGGAGACGTGGGGAAATCCCCGCCGTGTCCCGGCCATTTCGTGAACGGGAGAATGGGGTCGAGCCCCTCTGTCGTCAAGCAGTTTCGATCCTGTTTTCGAAGAGTTTTTCCGAATTTCCCCGCAGGTCTGGATTGACCGAAACACATGGCGGCGTTCAACTCGCTCTAAACCACATTGAGAGCTTACCCATGCACCTGATCATCGGCGGAAAATGGTCGAGCACCTGGACGATGCGGGGCTGGCTGGCATGCAAGCTGTCCGGGCTCGATTTCACCACCGAGACGCTGTTCCTCTCGCGTCCCGACAGCAAGGCAAAGCTGGCGGCGATCTCGCCCACCGGGCGGATTCCGTTGCTGATCCATGACGACATGCGGATCACGGACACGCTGGCAATCGCTGAATATCTGTGGGAGCTGGCACCGGACAGTGCGATCTGGCCCGCCGACCGCCGGGCCCGCGCCGCAGCCCGCATGGTGGCGGCCGAGATGCACGGCCATTTCTCGGAGGTTCGCGCCGCCCTGCCGATGAACCTGATCAAGCGCTGGCCGATCAAGGACGGCGTGCCTTCGAACGTGAAGCTGCTGGACCGGCCCGGCGTGCGGGACAACATCGCGCGCGTCGAGACGATCTGGCGGGAAACGCGCCGCGCATGGGGGTCCAGTGGTCCCTACCTGTTCGGTTCGCATTTCACCTTCGCGGATGCCATGTACGCCCCAATGGCGAGCCGGCTTAGGACCTACTCCGTCGACATCGCAGCCGACAGCCAAGTCTATGTGAACGCCTGCCTCGACCACCCGTTGATTCTGGAGTGGATCGCCGGCGCCGAGGACCAGGCCCGCGAGATCGGCTGGGAGGCTGTAGCCGCTTGGCCGTGACGCCGAGATGTGAGCCTTGACGGTGAGCAGCAGGCTGGGGCTGAGTACGCTCATCAAGATCCCGGGAGCGCGCTATGTCCTTCGAAACCTGGCTGGCCTATCTGTCCATCTGCTTCACCATCCTGATCATCCCGGGTCCGACCGTGATGCTGGTCGTGGGCTACGCGCTCGGCGACGGGCGCAAGGCGGCGTTGGGCGCTGTCCGTGGGGTGCTGTTGGGGGATGCGGTGGCAATCTCGCTGTCCGCCCTCGGGCTCGGCGCGTTGTTGGCGGCCTCGGCAACTGCGTTCACAGTGCTGAAACTGGCGGGTGCGCTGTATCTCGTCTACCTCGGCATCAAGCTGTGGCGGGCACCGGTCAATCCGCACGGGCTGTCCGTTCCGACGGTGGAGGCCCGCCATGCGGCCCGCGACAGGGCAATCAAAGGCTTTGTGGTCACGGTGCTGAATCCAAAGGGGCTGGCCTTCTTCCTCGCCTTCCTGCCGCAGTTCATGGTGGCCGACGCACCGGTCGCCCCGCAGGTCGCGATTCTGACCGCCACTTTCGTGGGCGTCGCCGCGATCACGAATTCCGGCTATGCCATCCTGGCCGGCAGCATCCGGGAGCGTCTGCGGAATCCGACCGTGCTGCGCTGGATCAACCGGGTCGGTGGCGGCTTCATGATCGCGGCCGGCGCGCTCACCGCCACCATGCGCCGGGTCAGCTGAGGGTTATTTCCAGAACTCAATGTAAAAGCTGACCGGACCTGCCCGGGTCACGAAATGGACCACCTCCGGTTCGATCACGCAAGGTATGCCCGGAGACACCTCGATTTGCACCTGAATGCTCGGCACTGTCAGCAGCAAATGCCCCGATATCACGGTGAGCACACCCCAAATACCGGCCTTGGTCGCGTGCGCACTCAGCAGGGCCTTTGGAATCGTGTCCGCCGCGAAGGTCGGCGTCCGACGATAGGCCGTTAATCCTCCCGGAAGTGCTCTCATGGGACCGCGCGGTCCAAGACTGCTCTGCTCAGGCTGCTGCCAATCCGCCGAGAGCGATCGATGAAGAGTTCAGCGGCATCGGGCGGACACACCGCCAAAGCCGAGTCCGCAAACATGCGGAGCCAAATCTCGAAATGCCGCCCGGTGAGGTTCGGTAGCGCCCGGTGCGTCTGGACCGGCTGGCCCTTAAAACCTCCGGATTTCAGCATCACCGCAGACCAGAATGAGATCAGAAGCGTCCGGTGCGCATCCCAGTCCGCAACCGCGGCCTCGAAAATCGGACCCAGATCCGGGTCCAGTCGGATGCGGGCGTAGAAATGATCGACTAGGCGCCCGATCATGTGCTCATCAATTGCGACCGGGTCCGGTGTCACCTCTTGGCGACCAGATCGATCTCGACCAGCGCATCGCGGGCCAGACCGGTGACGCCGATGCAGGTCCGCGCCGGCAACCGGTCGGTCGGAAAATAGCGCGCATAGACCGCATTCATGGCCGCGTAGTCACGCTTGAATTCGGTGATGAAAACCCGCGCCTGGACCACATGGCTGAGGTCGAGATCGACCGCCGTCAGCACGGCCTGCAGGTTTTTGATCGTCAGATGAGTCTGCGCCTCGATCCCTTCCGGCAGCGGGGAATCGGGGTCGACCGGATCAATCGGCAACTGGCCGGTGATGAAGACGTAATCGCCGCAGTCCACCGCATGGCTGTAAGGTGCCACACCCGGAGGGGCGCCGTCCGTGTTTATGAATTTGGGCTCAGTCATACGGTATCTTTCCTGTTTTCAGCCCCGGCGGCGACGGCGCCCCGCGCGTCCCTCGGGTGCCGGTGCGTCATGGGCCGACATCAAATCTCCAGTCTTGCCCGTCAGCGGGCCGAGAACCTCGATGATCCGATCGAGGCTAGGCTTCTCGCCGCGCGGCCGCGTCTCAAGGGCCGTCCGCATCGCCCTAACATGCGCAGGCGACGTTCCACAGCAACCGCCGATAATGCGCGCGCCCAGATCGCGCGCCAGCACGGCATAATCCGCCATCAGCTCTTCGGTCCCGCTATACCGAATTGCGCCGTCGACGAACTCGGGGATCCCGCAATTGGCCTTGGCCACCAACACGTCGCCGGCGCCGATCTCGTCTTCCATGCTCAAAAGTCCGGCCAGCAGGTCCGGCGCTCCGGTTCCGCAATTGCCGCCGAAGGCCAAGGGGCCATGGTCGCAGGCATGGGAAAGTTCTGCGAACCGGCGCGGCGTGACCCCCATCATGGTCCGGCCGTTGGTATCGAAGGACAGGGTGCAGACAGCGGGCAATCCGACAGCATTGGCGGCTTCCAGGGCCGCGTTGACCTCCTCTTCGGAGGACATGGTCTCGATCCAGGCAAGGTCCGCGCCGCCGGCCTTCAGCCCCCGCATCTGCTCAGTGAAGGACGCCACCCCATCGGCATGGCTGAGCGGGCCAACCGGTTGGAAAAGATCGCCCGTCGGACCGACAGAGCCGGCGTTCACAATCGGACGTCCGGCAAAGGCGATTTCAGCACCCAGCAGTTCCGCCGCCGCCTTGTTGATCTCGAATACACGATCCTGCGCCCCGTGGAGCTTCATACGGTTGGCCGTGCCGCCGAAGGTGTTGGTCAGCACGACGTCAGAGCCGGCCTCGATGAACGATCGGTAGTGGGCCCGCACCTTCTCAGGCGCCTCGATATTCCACATCTCCGGCGCATCGCCATGAGCCAAGCCCATCGCGAACAGATTGGTGCCGGTCGCCCCATCAGCCAGAAGCCATTCGCGCTCCGCCAGCAGATCTTCGATCACGCTCATCTGAAACAAATCCCGCTGATTAGAATGCTCACGCTAAAGGTCTCGCTGCCTCTAGGCCTGACGGCGCTTGGTTTCCCGCCGTCGATTGACGCCGGCCGCCGTCTGCCGTTGCCGCAATTCCTCCAAGACTGCCACCCGCTGCACATCGTCATAGCGGGACCAATGGGCGATCTCGGCCATGGTGCGCCAGCATCCCAAACAGAATTTGGTATCGCGATCGATCTGACACACGCCCATGCAGGGGGACGGGATCGTGGCGGGAGCCTTTTGGGCATCGGAAGGCGATGATGTGTTCATGGGGAGAGACCGTACAGGTTTGAATCCATGCACTGCACAAAAAAACGACGCCGAATTGCAATCCGGCGTCGTTTAAAGACTTATTTAGGCCTGACGCTTACGCAGCCTGGGCATCCTCGTTGTCGTAACCTGCGACCTTCTCGATGAAGTCGACCATTGCGGCCTGTACACCGGAAACGCCGCTTGCGGTCACGAGGTTGCCCTCGGTCACATGCGTGATCTCTTGCCAAGTGGCGCCGGCTTCTTCGAGCTGGGCGCGCGCGTCGGCGCTGGAGGTCACGGTACGACCCTTGGCAAGCTCGAGAGTGGCCAGCAGGCCAACCGCGTGACCAATGATGGTTACCGGCGCACCGGCCCGGACGAATGCTTTAATCACGCGCGAGGCGTGCGGCTCTTCAGCCAGCTTGTCGACGGCGCGGGAGCCACCGGGAACGACGAGACCGTCGTAATCAATCGCCAGGGTCTCGGCCAAATCCTGATCAATCGGAAAGAAGTGACCCCAGGATCCTTCGTACCAGCCATTAACCAGGCCATTGGCACGGGAAACAATCTTGGTGGTTGCTCCAGCTTCAATCAGGCGCTTCTGAGGCTCGGTGAATTCTTCTTCCTCAAACCCATTGGCGAGCAAAACGGCAATCGTGCGTCCGGCGAGCGGCTTGTCGATCATACAGCAATCTCCTTTCAAAGTGGCGGATATCGCGTCGAGCCGAGGGGAAAACCGTCGGGTTTTCCGCTTCCAGATCCCGTGTGGGGACAATCCCCTGGGATGACCGAGACGCGAACAACGCGAGACGAGGGCGGAACGGGCCGAAGTTAATTCGGCGATCTTCCGCGACATCGCGTTGGTGGTGGAAACTTGTGAGTGGGAGATAGTCCGAAGACGCCAAAGTTTCAAGCCAAATCGGTGCGATATTGCCCTGCATCATGCGGGACCCTGCCATGCCCTCACGAAACAGGAGCCTAACTCGAGGGTCGATCGGTCCCCTCGACGTCTTCCGCCGCGCCGTCCTCTGCGGGTGAAGCATTGAAGTCCGGGTCGGCCCGCGGATCCATGGCATAGATTTCCGGCGTGGTGCCTGGATTTGTCACGAACCCGGTCTTGTCATCGCTCGCCGGCGCACTGCGCACGCGCATGCGCAGAAGAACGAAGACCGCGAACACCGCATAGACCACCCCGATATATGGGAACAGGGTCCAGAACCCGAAATTTCCGGTCACTGCCGAGGCCAACATGGGACCCACGACTGCGCCTGCCGCATAAACCAGCAACATGCAGGTCGATGCCTCAACGAAACCGTCGGCGCTGACATGGTCGTTCATATGCGCAACCGCAATCGCGTAAACCGGCATCGCGGTCAGCCCGAACAGAAAGGCCCCCAGCAGCAGGCCTTGGGGATGAATCTCGGCCAGGGCCGGCAACGCAACCCCGACCAGCGCGACCCCGATCGCACAGACCAGGATCACCCGCCGCCGATCCATCCGGTCCGAGAGTTTACCGAACGGGTATTGCCCGATCGCGCCGCCCAGAACCACCAAACTCATGAACAGGGCGATCCCGTTCAGGTCCAGTCCCCCGTTTCGTGCGAACAGCGGGCCCAACGACCAGAACGCCCCATTGCCGAGTCCGACCGTCAGTGCGCCAAACCAGCCGACCGGTGAAACCCGGGCCAGATGAATGAACCGCAGCTTGACGGAGGTCAGCGGCGCCGGCGCGCTCGCCGAGGACAGGGCGACCGGAACCGCTGCCAGCGACACCAGGATCGAGGCCAGCGCGAACGGCGCGAAGCTGCTGGGCGAGTACAGCGTCAGCAGCATCTGGCCGGCCATGATCATCGACAGGTTGATGACCGTGTAGATCGACATGATCGTGCCGCGCGACTCGTTGCTCGCCCGCTCATTCAACCAACTCTCGATCACCATATAGAGGATCGCAAGCGATGCCCCGGTGACCGCGCGCAGAATCCACCAGCTGAACGGCAGGATCGCCAAGGCGTGCATCAAGGCGACCGTGGACGCCAGTGCCGTCGCCGCCGCAAAGGTTCGGATGTGGCCGACACGCGAGACGATGTACGGCCCGCCGATGCACCCGCCTGCGAAACCGAGGAAATAGGCCGACCCCATGATGCCGATATTGAGCGCACCGAAGGATTCGATCTCGGCGCGAATCGGCAACAGCGTGCCCTGGAGGCCATTGCCCATCAGTAGCAGGGCAACGCTGATCAAGAGAGAGCCGACCGGGGCTATCAAGGCAAACATCAAGGCGCTCCGGGAAAAGAGGTGGCGCCGAATGTGTCATAGGAGGCCCGCGTGTCAATCAGCCGGTCCCGCGGCCAGGCCGGAAGATCCATCCCGGCACCGCTCTCACCATCAGAAAGGCGATCAGAGGCAGCACCATCTGAAGCCAGCCATAGACCCCGATGATCCGCCTATCCCCGCCGGAAGACAGGGCCACCGCCTCGGTGGTCAATGTCGTCAAACGGCCGGCGCCCGCGAACAAGGTAGGCAGATACTGGGCGACCGACACCGAGATGCCGACCGCGACTCCGGTCAGCACCGGCCGCGCCAACATCGGCAGCGTCACCCGGAACAGCACCTGGTTCGGCCCCTCTCCCAGGCTGCGGCCGAGCCGGATCCAGCGCCGATCAAAACGTCGCCAGGGTCCCGCCATCGACAGAAAGACATAGGGCAGCACGAACACCAGATGCGCCCAAATCAGCGCCAGCCAACTGCCGTCCAGACGCAGCCAGACCAGCAGGATCTGCACGCCCAGGAGAAACGCGACCTGCGGGACCAGAAGCGGCAGATATAACAAAGCCTGCATCCGCGCCGATGGACGCCGGTCCCGCCGGATCTCGAACTCCAGACAGCCGACCGTGACGATGGCAGCGATCCCTGCGGAAAGCAGGGCAACGATCACGGTGGTCGCAAGCGGCTCCCAGATCTCGGCCCGCGACCAGACGCCCAACGAGAACCGGGACGGGATCGCATCCGGAAACCGCCAGGTGTCCGCCACCGACCAGAACACCAATCCCAGTAGCGCCAGAACCGAGAGGGCGGACGCCCCTAAGGTCAGACAGATGGCGCCATGCCGAACCATCCCTTCTCGCCGCCCCCGGCCGCCGTTTGAAAGCCATCCGCGAGTCACAACGGCAACCACATGCTCCGCCAGCATCCACAACCCGATCGCGGCGGCGGCAACGCAGATCTGGACGACCGCTCCCGCCGCCGCCAGGAATCGCATGCTCAGATCCGGATCATTCGCCCAGGTGACCACCCGAACCGCCAAGGGCGCGGGTGTCGCCGGGCCCAGAATAACCGAGAGGTCGACGACGGAGGTCGAGAACGCCAAAACCGCCAAGACCGGCAGCCGGAGGCGTGGATAGATCTGCGGCAGGATCACCTTGATCCAGGCGGTCATCGGCGCGTAACCGAGACTCCGCGCCACGCTGTGCAGGCTCGGGGCATCCAGGCGATCCAAAGCCGCGGCCAGCATCAGGAACAGGAACGGCGCCTCCTTGAGCACCAACCCCAGCACCAGTGACAGGCCCTGCGGATCATTGAGGATCAGCAGATCCGGCGGCCACGCCCACCCGGTCGCCCAGGGTGAGACCAT
This sequence comes from uncultured Rhodospirillaceae bacterium, assembly GCA_937891725.1. Classification (GTDB taxonomy): domain Bacteria; phylum Pseudomonadota; class Alphaproteobacteria; order Thalassobaculales; family Thalassobaculaceae; genus JANSYC01. Next base: position 8,989 of record CALAHL010000837.1, read on the forward strand.
TCGGACCAGCCACCCGCTCGGCGCCAACAGAAAGGCCAGACCCAACGCCAATGTCGCGTGCGGAATCGACAGCATGGGCGAGATCAGCCGGCCAATCCGCGCCAACAGGGGCGTGCCGAAACTCGCCGCGACAAATCCAACCGCCAGCGCGAGGGACAGCCCGGTCGCAAGCAAACCGGTCCCGAAAGACAGGGCCACCGACGTCCCGATACCAGGCTGATCAAACACCCGCCTGAACGGCTCGAGCCCGAATCTGTCGCCTCCGAGTGCCGGGAACCACCCGAAGGCCGGAAGCAATGTGCCGGCCAAGCCCGCCACCACCGGCCCCAACATCAGAACGATGGCGAGAACCGGAAACAGACGGATCATTGCCGGCCCACGTATCGGCGCTCCCATTCGGCCTCAAGCCACGCACTCCAACTCGGATGCGGTTCCGGCAAGCCGGGACCCAACTCGGCCGGAGACAAGGTCGCCACGCCTCGCGGAAGCGCCGCGAACTCAGCCCTTGCCGGGTCCGGCAGAGACGTGGTGTCCAGGACCGTGAAATCGCCCCAGATGCGGGGATCCTGTTTGTGAGCTTGCGCCTCCGGGGACATCAAGAAATTTGCCACTACCATCGCACCCTCGCGGGCATTTGCGTTGTAGGGGACGGCGACAAAATGGGTGTTGGCCAAAGTCCCACCGTCGAGTGTGAAGGTGCGGACCGTCTCTGGCAGATCTCCGGCCGCGATCGCGGAACTGGCCTCCGCCGGATTGAAGGCCATGGCAATCCCGACCTCCCGGTCGGCCAGGAGCCTCCGCTGGGCCGGGCCACTCTCGGGGAACGCCCTGCCCTCACGCCAGAGAGACGGATGCAGAGCTTCGAGCCACGCCCAGAGCGGGGCGGTCACCCGCTCCGGATCGGCTTCATCCACCGGAAGTTTGAGTTCCTTTGCGTGTCCGACAAGCGAGACCAGAGCCTGCTTGAGAAAACTGGTGCCGATGAAATCCGGCGGCTGCGGATAGGTGAACCGGCCCGGATGAGAGGCCGCCCATTCGGACAACGCCGACAGGGTGCGCGGCGCCTCCGGGACCAAAGCCGTGTCATAAATGAACACGAACTGAGCCATGCCCCAAGGCGCTTCCAGCCCCTCGGTCGGAACCTGGAAATCAAGGACGGTCGTCGGTTTGCCGATCACATCCACGAACGCGAAGTTCGGTGCATCTGCAACCCACGGCCCGTGCAACAGGCTCTGCCGTTTCATCGCCGCGAAGTTTTCGCCGTTCAGCCAAATCAGATCAACCGACCCGCCCCGGTCCCGGCCCGCGGCCTTCTCCGCAACCACCCGCGCCACCGCATCCCCGGTGTCCGCAAGCTTCACGTGTTCGAGGTTGATCCCGTAACGGTTCGCCACCTGATCGGCGACCCAGCTGATATAGGCATTGATCCGCCCGTCTCCGCCCCAGGCATTCCAATGAACGGTTTGGCCTTTCGCGGCGGCCTGGATTTCTGACCAGGGACGGGTCTCGGATGCGTGGGCGGTAACGGTGATCGTCAGACCGAG
>CALAHL010000838.1 GCA_937891725.1 uncultured Rhodospirillaceae bacterium
ATCGAGGGGATGCCAAGCCGGCTGCGCCGTCTTGTCACCCCTCATGTCAAACGTTCGGCGGCTGAGCCCTCAGCCAGCAGTTCGGAAAGCGGCCCCAGGCGACATCACACCCGAAAGGAGAATCCAAATGACGAACAGTTTCTTGTACGGCGTTTGCTACAACCCAACCTGGACCACGTGGAGTCCGCCCTACAGCAACACAGGCTCCGACGCTCAGTTCTCAGATAGCGATTTTTTCAACGACTCGTTCCAGGCGCTGTGGAACAACTCAAAGGGAAATACCTATCGAGACGACTTGGCGCAGATTGCCACCGCCTTTGGCCTCGTCCGGCTCTACAACTGGGGGGCGACGCGCGGCTGGAATGGTACGGTCGGCGATGCGCACATCGGCTTTCTCGACTACGCGCAGAAGTGCGGGGTCCAGGTGATGGTTCCGATCTCCAACTACTTCCTGTCCGACGACACCTATGCCTGGAACGGGAAAGACCCCGACACGGGGTACAGCTTCGTCAGCGCCCCGATTTACATTCAGGCGGCGCTGACGAACTTCGTCAGCAGCGTCGTGACCAATGGCGACATCCACTCCGCCGTACACAGCTTCTCGGTCGGAAACGAAATCGACATCAACACCTTCGTCGGCCAGGGATCCAGCGGTGTGGTCAATCCGGCATCGCGTCTGGCCCGCACGATTTGGTGGATCGTCAATCTGCAACGACAAATTAGCATAGCAAAATATCGTTCTGTCCTATTGACAAGCCCAATCTCAAATGCGGATCAGGGAGATCCGCAGACCGGAAAGCCACCGCTGAGCTACTGGTTCCAGGCTCTTCTGAACGGTGTGAACACCAGCACGAATCTTCCGGAGGGGACCAAAGGAGGCAGCGGACCGACCTTTTCGGCCGCATGGAAGGGAATCGGCTCCATCATCGGCTATTACAACCTCTGGTACTTCAATAGCGTCAACATCTACCAATACGGCACCCAATTGACGACGACCCTGGGGCAATACGACCAGTGGTCGAGCACGACGGTCAACAGCACGAATTGGCCCGGCCAGCAGTTCAGCGTTCCTCTGCTGCTAACAGAAATCGGTTACAGGCGCGCCACGCCCAGCGATCAAGCAAACCAGGACACACAGTATTTGGGGGTGACGGAGGATATCGCCACAGCCATCAAGAACTACCGAAGCTCAGAGAGTCGACTGATGGGCTATTGCCTCTACGAGTTCAGCGACGAGGCTTACCTGAACGCAAACTGGGGCTTGTTCATGTCCGGTGCTACCTCCTCTTGCGAACCGACCGGTAGTACTCGGGTCATCTATGCGACTTGGCCGAGTGTCCACTATCCGGTGGATCAGCTCTCTCCTGTGACCGACTCGAGAACGAAGCTGACACTGATCGATGCCCTGAAGCAGATCTTCACATAGGTGACGCAGCAAAGTACGGGAGAAATACAAAAACGGGAGACGCAATGGGAAGACCGCCGAACACAGCGCTGGAGACGGACCAGATCGCCCGCTTCGCGGGCGATCTGGCCGCTCAGCTCATTCGTTAGGCATCTGCAATGACCACTGACATACCTCCGAACTTTGGT
>CALAHL010000839.1 GCA_937891725.1 uncultured Rhodospirillaceae bacterium
AAGGTCCATAACTTAATCTTAACCTTTCACTGCCAGCATCAATGGAAATGCGTTCATGGAGTGAGTCTAAAATGGGCTTAATGAACATCCTGGGTTTTGGTGGCGCCGAGAAAGACGGTCGCCGGGCAGCTCCGCGTCTGGATGCCCTAGGCTCGGTCCGTATCGACAGCAAGACATACCCGCTGGTGAACTGGAGTGCCAGCGGTCTGCTGATTTCAGGGCATACGGACCATCTTGCAAAGGGCCAAGTGTGCAGCATCACGGTCTCCGTCGAGGACGATGCCAAGCGGATTGAGTTTGCCTGCAAGGCGGTAGTCGTCCGGATTCAGGGAGACAAGCTGGCCATGAACTTCCAGCACCTAAACAAAGTGCACAGAATGACAATTCTGGACTATTTTCAACGTCACGGCCGGCGTTAGAGCGCGCGTATCACACGGTCATCACCGATGATCCAATTTTGATCGGTTCGGTCTTGGCACGTCGCCTTCGGAATGGCATCCGCGTTTTCGCAAAGATTGATCTTCGATCCGGTCGTCGACAGACTCGATCGTATATCGCACCTGCGTTATAAGCCTGTTCAGGTTGCGGATGCAGCATCGATATCGGGACGTTTATCTTGAGTATTTGGGGCAAAATAATTGGCGGTGCGGCAGGGTTCGCGTTCGGCGGTCCTCTCGGCGCATTGGTTGGAGCCGCGGCCGGGCATGCGATTGATTCCTATGCCGAGTCGGACGACGAACCCAGGGATGAGGAAGCCGGCACCAAAAAGGTCGCGTTCACGATCGGCGTGATCGCGCTTGGCGCGAAGATGGCCAAGGTCGACGGGGTCGTCACAAAGGACGAGATTGCGGCGTTCCGCGAGGTTTTCCACGTCCCGCAATCCGAAATCAAGAATGTGGGCCGGGTCTGGGACATGGCCCGCAAGACCTCCGAAGGCTATGAGGCCTATGCCCAGCAGATCGCACGCCTGTTCAACCCGGGTTCTCCGATTCTGGAACAGTTGGTCGGCAATCTGTTCTACATCGCGAAAGCCGATGGGATGGTGCATGAGAGCGAATTGGCCTATCTCAAGCGCGTTTCGGAGATCTTCGGCTTTGACGCCCTCACATTCGATCGCTTCCGCACCATCTTCATGGGGGACGGAACCGAGGATCCCTACACCTTGCTCGGCGTTGATCCGAACGCCTCGAACGACGAACTCAAGACCGCTTACCGCACGCTGCTTCGCGAACATCACCCGGACCGGCTGATGGCGCAGGGTTTGCCGGAGGAATTTGTGAAAAGCGCCACTGAAAAGATGGCCACCATCAACGCCGCCTGGGACCGGATCAAGAAGAGCCGGGGCATCAGCTGAGCCATGGCCGCACCGATTGATAGAGCCGCTCCGCCGGTTGTGGCGTTGCGCGCTGCCGGGCTTGGGTTTGCTGACAGGCGTTTGTTTGAGAACATCGATCTGCCGATCGCGAAGGGGGACCGGATCTGTCTGGTCGGCCGAAACGGATCGGGCAAATCGACCATGATGAAGGCGCTGGCCGGAGAGGTCGATCTGGACTCGGGCGACCGGTTCTTGAAACCCGGCGCGCGGGTGGTCTACCTGCCGCAGGAGCCGAAACCGGCCGCTGATCTGACCGTGTTCGATTATGTGGCTGGCGGTTTGCCGCCGGTCGATGAGGGCACGCCGACCGTTTACCTGGTGGAATCAGCCCTTGAGGGCATGCGGCTGGACGCGGACCGGACCATGGGGGGCCTGTCGGGTGGGGAGGCCCGCCGGGCGGCGATTGCCCGCGCTCTGGTCTCAGAACCCGATATCCTGTTGCTGGATGAGCCGACGAACCATTTGGATCTGCCGACGATCGAATGGCTGGAAGATGCGCTGGAGCGGATTGAGGCCGGCCTGCTGATCATCAGCCATGACCGGGCTTTCTTGCGCCGTCTGGCCAAACGGACGGTTTGGCTGGAGCGCGGCCAGCTGCACAAGATGAGCGATGGGATCGACGCATTTCCGGACTGGTCCGAGAAGGTGCTCGCCGACGAGGAGGCCCAGGCCCACAAACTCAACAAGCTGATCGCCGAGGAAACCCGATGGTTGCGGGAAGGACTGACCGCCCGGCGCAAACGCAATATGGGGCGGGTGCGGAACCTGTTCGGTTTGCGCGAAGAACGGGCGGACCGGATCAAGCGGCCCCAGGGCCTGAACATTTCCGCCGGCGAGGCCAGCAAGTCCGGCCAATTGGTGATGGAGGCCATCCATCTCAATAAGACCTATCCGGATCCCAAGGGCGGCGCACGGGTGATCGCAGATGACGTCTCCTTCCTGGTGAGCAGGAAGGATCGGATCGGCGTGATCGGCCCAAACGGCGCGGGCAAGACCACCCTTCTGCGGATGCTGTTGGGCTATGAGGAGCCGGACACCGGCCGTGTGAAAATGGGCTTCGGGGTGGAGCCCGTCTATTTCGATCAGCGCCGCCGCCAGCTGAATCCCGACGACACCCTGTGGTCGACCCTGTGCCCCGGCGGCGGCGATACCGTAGAGGTGCACGGCAAGCCGCGTCACGTGGTCAGCTATCTGCGTGATTTCATGTTCGCGGACCGTCAGGCCACCGCCAAGGTCTCGACCCTGTCGGGCGGGGAGCGGAACCGTCTGCTGCTCGCCAAACTGTTCGCGAGTTCCCACAATCTTCTCGTGCTCGATGAGCCGACCAACGATCTGGACGTCGAGACCCTGGATCTTTTGCAGGAAGAGCTGGCGGACTACGACGGAACCATATTGCTGGTCAGCCATGATCGCGATTTCCTGGATCGCACGGTCACCTCGATCATGGCGGTCGAAGGCGACGGCACGGTCGAGGAATATGTCGGTGGGTATCAGGACTATCTGCGCCAGCGCGGCATAGCACCCGAAACGGCCAAGCTGAAACCGAACAAGACGCCGAAAAGCGGATCGGGCGAGAAGCCCAAGACCAAGTCTGGAAAGCTCAGCTACAAGGATGATCGGGAACTCGGCCAACTGCCGGACCGGATCGCGGCTTTGGAGACAAAGGTCGAGATGCTGGCCGGTGACCTCGCTGACCCGGACCTCTATGTGCGGGATCCGGATGGATTTCAGGCCAAGACCGACGGGCTCTCGGCAGCTCAGGCCGAGCTCGAGGCCGCCGAGGAACGGTGGTTGGAGTTGGAAGCGCTGCGTGAGGAATTGGAAGGTGTCGGTTGAGGCCTGTAGACCTGTTGCTGGCGGTGGGCGTCAATCTCGCCTGGGGCCTCAACTTCGCAGTCGTCAAACTCGGGTTGGCCGAAATGCCGCCGATCTTGATGGTGGCGTTCCGGTACGGCTTGGTGGCCCTGGTGCTTATCCCTTGGCTGAAATGGCCGAAAGGTAAGTTTCTCCAGGTCCTCGGGGTATCCTTCACCCTCGGCTTTCTGCATTTCGCTCTGATGTTCACCGGTGTGTCCGGTGTCGATGCGTCGGTCGCGGCGATTGCGGTTCAGGTTCAGGTCCCGTTCTCCGCCCTGCTGGCCTATATCCTGTTTCGGGACACGCTGGGCTGGCGCCGGACCGGCGGCATCGCCTTGGCGATCGGGGGCGTGGTGCTGATCGCAGGCGGGCCGAACGCCGTGCATGGCGGGGGGGCCGATCCCTTCTATGTGACGCTGATCATCATGGCGGCGTTTGCCTGGGCGGTCTCCTCGATCCAGGTCAAGCGGATCGGAACGATCGGGACCCTGACCCTGAATGCCTGGATAGCATTGCTGGCGGCTCCGCAATTGGCCGTGGGATCGGTTTTGATCGAAGGCGTGACCTGGACCACCGTTACCAGCGCCGGATGGTGGGCCTGGATTGCGGTCGTCTATATGGCCTTGGCGGTGACAGTGTTCGGATACGGTATCTGGTACCATCTTTTGCAGCGCTACCAGGTCAGCCAGTTGATTCCGCTGTCCCTGTTGGCCCCGACATTCGGAGTGATCTTCGGGATTGTGCTTTTGGACGAAGCCGCCACATTCGAGAAACTGTTCGGCGGAGCGATGACCTTGGTCGGAGTTGCGGTCGTGACCCTGATAAAGCCGCCCGCGCCGAAGGAGACACTCCCAAAACCGGAGGGAGCCGCATGACGGTTCGGCAACGTCCTTCACCGAATTTCGGCCCCCGAATGGTTGGCGACCGGGTGAACCTGGTGATCCTGCACTACACCGAGATGGACTCTGCGGCGGCGGCACTCGAGCGGCTGTGCGATCCAGGGGCCGAGGTCAGCGCGCATTATCTTGTCGACACCGACGGCAGCATTTGGTCGCTGGTGGATGAGAGCAAGCGCGCGTGGCATGCCGGGGTGGCGTTCTGGGCTGGCGAGACCGACATCAATTCCCGTTCGATCGGCATCGAGATTCAGAACCAGGGTCCCGGACGCGACGCGGAGCCGTTTCCGCGCCAGCAGATGGATGCGGTCAGCCTGTTGTGCCAGGACATCATGATGCGGCACCGAATCGGACCCGGGGGCGTTCTCGGTCATTCAGATGTCTCGGTCGGTCGCAAGGTCGATCCGGGACCGGAGTTCCCTTGGGCCCGCCTGGCGGCCGAAGGTGTGGGCCTTTGGGTCGACGGGGCGGCGCGACCGGAGCTGGATGAGAATCGGGCCTTGGCGGCGCTGCGTAGGATCGGCTACGCCATGGATGCGCCCATGACGACGCTTGCCGCATTCCGGCTTCATTGGGTACCTGAAGTGGCTGGTGATGCGCCTTTGGACCCGCTGACGATGTACCGTCTGGAGACCCTCGCAACACGCATGGCTGGGCTTTGATTTTTTTTGATATTTCCTATTGATAACAACCGCGACCGCGCATACGTTTCGGTCGCTGACGCAAGCGCACGTGCCACTGGCCCACTGCAGGTTAAGCAACGACGGAGCGTCTTCTTTCACAATCCCGGTTGGCGTCCTCGGATGACTGGCCGGTTGCGAAGGGGGAACCCACCGATGCTGCAACCCGATTCGGGCGTCGACGTCCGTTTTGTCCGCTCACCCGCAAATCTCCGCGTAACCCGTCCGACGCTCAGCCTCGTTCCGAGCGCGCCGCAGCGTGGCGAGGCGAGTGAGAAGATCCGCCGTTTCTTTGCCGAGACCCCGCATGAGCACCCGGTGCTGGCGATGGATCTCGACATTGTCGACTGGAATTATCTCCAGCTCGCATGGGCGCTGCCGGAGACCGCGATCTATTACGCGGTTAAAGCCAATCCCGCCCGTGAAATCCTGACCCGCTTGGCCGCTCTCGGATCCCGTTTCGACGTGGCGAGCCGGGGTGAAGTTGAGCTCTGTCTGTCCTGTGGGATCGAGGCCTCGCGCCTGTCCTTCGGCAACACCATCAAGAAAGAGCGCGACATCGCGTTCGCTCACGCGGCCGGCGTCTCGCTGTTCTCGGTCGATGCGGAAGAAGAGCTTGAGAAGATTGCCCGCGCCGCCCCCGGCGCCGATGTGTTCGCGCGTATCCTGACCAAGGGCGAGGGCGCGGAATGGCCGCTGTCCCGGAAGTTCGGCTGTACGCCGGAGATGGCGGAAGATCTGCTGTTCAGGGCACGCGAACTCGGTCTTAACCCGCGCGGTGTCTCCTTCCATGTCGGCAGCCAGCAGGCGGATCTGGGCGCTTGGGACGCGGTTTTGGCCGAGGTTGCCGCGATGTTTGAGCGGCTGGATCGCAAGGGCATCCATCTCGATCTCGTCAATCTTGGTGGCGGCTTTCCGGCCAAGTATCGCAATGACGTGCGTGGTGCCGAGGCCTATGGCGACTCGATCCGCGACGCCCTCGCGCGTCGGTTCGGCAATCGCGAGATCACGACAATCGCCGAGCCGGGTCGTGGGCTTGTTGGGGATGCCGGGGTGATTCGCTCCGAGGTGGTGCTGGTCAGCCGCAAGGACGCGAGTGAGGATGTGCGCTGGGTGTTCCTCGACATCGGCATGTTCTCCGGCCTGGCCGAGACCATGGGCGAAGCAATCAAGTATCGCCTGGAAACCTCTCGCGATGGCGAGGCCGTCGAGAGCGGTCGTGTCGTTCTGGCGGGACCGAGCTGTGACAGTGCCGACGTGATGTACGAGCATGCGGATTATCGCCTGCCGATGACACTCACATCCGGTGACGAGGTGCTGATCCTGTCCACCGGCGCCTATACCTCGACATACTCTTCGGTCGGCTTCAACGGCTTCCCGCCGCTGGAGACGGTTTGCCTGTAACGGCGGTTCAGTAGCCTTTCTCAGGATCGATCAAGCCATCCGGCACTTCGCCCGCGCGGACCCGCCGGATGGTTTCAGCAAACGCGCGCGTGGCGGTCGGCAGATTGATCTCGCTGGCGATATGCGGGGTCGGCCAGATCTTGGGGTGCCGCCAGAACGGATGGCCTTTCGGCAATGGTTCGGTGTGGAACACGTCGAGGGAGGCGGCTTCAAGTTGGCCGCTCTCAAGTGCGGCCAGCAGGTCCGCTTCAACCAGATGTCCGCCACGCCCGACATTCAGCAGGAACCCGCCGGTTGGCATTCTGGCGAACAGATCGGCGTTCAGGATATTGGCCGTCTCGGCGGTCAAAG
>CALAHL010000840.1 GCA_937891725.1 uncultured Rhodospirillaceae bacterium
GTCGGGGTCGTCGGCCGCACCCTCCTGGCTCCGGCGGTCCCGAAATACCGGCCGCTCCCGATCGAAGACGAAACCGCAGCCTATCTCTACACATGGCTGATGCGGCTGTCCTTCGTGACGGTCCTGGGATTCGTGCTCTCCCGAACGTCCATTCCTCTGGGCGCCAGTACCGTCGGCGCCGAAGCGCTGCAAATCGGGACCGCCGCCGTGCTGTCCGGATTGCTGATCATGCTTATCCTGCAGTCCCACGGCCAAGTCGCGACCTTGATCGGGGGACCGCAGAGAGGCCCGGTTCGACGGCGGGTGGCCGAGATCTGGCATTTTCTGGCCATCGCCTACGTTCTGATCGGATTCGGGATCTTTGTGGCGAGCCAGGGCGGCGGCTTCCGGTTCTTGTTGCAAGCGACCGTCGTGACGTTCCTTGCAGCCACCGCCGCGATCCTTCTCTCGAATCTGGCCTCTAAAGGGCTGTCGCTGCTGTTCGACCTGGACGATGACCTGGATCGGAAATTTCCCGGTCTGCGCGCCCGCTCAAACCTGTACCGTCCGATCCTCAAAAAGACGATCGACGTGGTTCTGGGCGTCATCGCCGCGATCATCATCCTCAGCGGCTGGGACATTGATCTGGTTGGCGCCTTGGAGGTAGATACCCGTGCGCAAATCGTCCGAAGCACTGTGATCATAACACTGGTCCTCCTGATCGGAGTTCTAGTCTGGGAGGTGTCTTCCAGCGCGATCGCCCGCAAGCTGGACGGGGTCAATCCGGACGGCTCGCCGCGGGAAACCAGCAATCGGGTCCGAACCCTTTTGCCGCTGTTGCGACGCGCGATCCTCGCGGCGCTGCTGCTGTTCTGCGGCTTGATCGTCCTGTCCGAAATCGGGGTCGACATCGGCCCGTTGCTCGCCGGTGCCGGCGTGCTCGGCTTGGCGATCGGCTTCGGCTCCCAGGCCCTGGTGCGCGATATCATCACGGGCCTGTTCATTCTGATCGAGGATACGATTTCGGTCGGCGACGTGGTCACCGCCGGCGGGCATACCGGCATCGTCGAGGACCTCTCGATCCGCACCATCAAGATGCGGGACATCTCCGGGTCGGTCCATGTGGTGCCGTTCGGGGATGTGACCACAGTCGTCAATATGACCAAGGATTTCTCCTATGCCCTGATGGACATCGGCGTCGCCGACCGGGAGGATACCGATGTCGTCTCGAACGTGATCCGGGAGGTTGCTCAGGACATCGCGGACGATCCCGATTGGGGATGGAAACTGCTGGAACCG
>CALAHL010000841.1 GCA_937891725.1 uncultured Rhodospirillaceae bacterium
CCACTGCCGGATGACCCGACAGACAGTCTTCGATCTCACCGGGGCCGATCCGATAGCCGGCCGACGTGATCACATCATCGTCTCGTCCGACATAGTAGAGGTAGCCGTCGGCGTCGAGCAGGCCGAGATCGCCGGTCAGCATCCACTCGCCCGCGAACTTCGCCTCGGTCGCCTCCGGCTTGCCCCAATAGCCGAGGAACATGACCGGATCGCCGCGTCGAACCGCGATGTTTCCGGTCTCGCCGGGGGAAACCGCCAAGCCTTGGTCGTCGACAATGGCGACCTCGTGACCCGGGATCGGTTTGCCCATGGAGCCCGGACGCACCGGCAGGATCGAGGCGCAGTTGCCGACCACCAGATTGCATTCGGTCTGGCCGTAGAATTCGTTGATGGTGAAGCCGAACACCTCGCGGCCCCAATCCAGAAGCTCGGTGCCGAGGGATTCTCCGCCGGAACCGATCGACCGCATGCCCGGACAGCGGGCATCCGGGATCTGCCGCATCAGCTTAAGGGCGGTTGGCGGCAGAAAAGCATTCCGAATCCTGAAGCGCTGGATCAGGTCGAAAGCCTTCTGCGGCTCGAACTTGGTGAACCGGTGGGCGACGACCGGAACCCCGTGATGCAGGGCCGGCAGCAGCACGTCGATCAGCCCGCCGATCCACGCCCAGTCGGCCGGCGTCCAGAACCGGTCGCCCGGCTGCGGAAAGAACTCCTGCGGAAACTCGACCCCCGGCAAATGACCCAGCAGCACCCGGTGGGCATGCAGCGCGCCCTTAGGCGGGCCGGTGGTGCCGGAGGTGTAGATGATCACCGCGGGATCGTCCGCCAGGGTATCAGCCGGAGTGAAGGCGTCGGTTGCGCGCTCCAGAGCCGGACCGTAGGCAACCGCCCCGTCACCGTCCTTCACCGCATCGACCACCAGGACCAGGCGCAGTTCGGGCAACTGATCCCGAATCGCGGCGATCTTCGGCCAACTTTCTGTATCGGTGATCAGAGCCCGGGCTCGGCTGTCGCCAAGCCGATAGGCCAAAGCCTCGGCGCCGAACAGAGTGAACAGCGGTACCGCGATCATCCCGGCCTTATAGACGGCGATATGACCGATTGCGGTCTCCGGGCGCTGCGGCATCAGCACACCGACCCGGTCACCTCGCACGATCCCGTAGCTGGTCAGGACATTTGCCAGTCTGTTGGAGAGTCGCTTGAGATCGGAGAAGCTGTATTCGGTGACGCGATCGTCCTGCGCGAGATGGATCAGGGCGGTGCCCAACCCGGCATCGGCATGGCGGTCGCAGATGTCCACACCGATGTTGTAGCGCTCCGGAATTTGCCATTGGAAACCGGCAACGACGTCTTCGTAACTTATGCCGGGTGTCAGCATTCCGGCTTTGTCCAGCGGTCTGCGGCGGCATCATCGCTGGCCCGGGCCTCGACCCAGCGGGGACCGTCATCGGTGTCCTCGACCTTCCAGAAGGGCGCCTTGGTTTTCAGCCAATCCATCAGGAAGGCACAGGCATCGAACGCGGCCTCGCGATGGGCGGAGCAGCAGATCACCAGCACGATCGGCTCGCCGGGTTCCATCCGGCCGTGGCGGTGGACGATCCGGGTCGCCGCCAGCGGCCAACGGGCCAGCGCCTCGGCCTCGATACCTTCCAGTTGTCGCTCGGTCATGCCCGGATAGTGCTCCAGAGTCAGCGCCGAGACTTTCTTGGCGTCGGCGTGCGGATCGAGATCACGCACCAGACCCACAAACATCGCGACCCCGCCGATCGAGGTATCGCCGCCGGTGGTCTCGGCCATCTCCACCGCCACGTCGAACGTGGCTTCCTGAACCCGAACGCTCACGGCCTAGCCTCCGGTGACGGGTGGGAAGAAAGCGATCTCGTCATTTGGGCCGACCGGATGATCCCACTCCACATAGGTCTGATTGACAGCACATCGGATGGCTTTGGTGTCCTGAAACGCCTCCGCCAAGCCGGGACCCCGGGTGCGCAGCCACTCGACCAGTTCGGCGACGGTGGTCACCTCCGATGGCACGTCCACGACCTCGGACCCGGTTCCGGCGCGTTGGCGCACCCAAGCGAAGTATTTCAGTTTCATTCTGTTACCTTCGACACATGATCTCGGATAGGGGCAGATAAGCAGCGCGGTCGCCGGGTTGAAGTCCCGTATCGTCCTCGTGAAGTTCGAGCAAACCGTCCGCTGTCGCCAGAGAGGACAGGATGCCCGATCCCTGCTGTCCGGCAAGCCGGGCGATCGGAACCCCATCGGTGCCGGGCTCCAACTGCACCCTGAGATATTCGCGCCGCCCCGACTTCTTGGCATGGGCAAAGCTGGCGGTCACAGGAAATCTCATCGGCGCCGTCCACGTGTACCCGGCGAGCGCGGACAGCATCGGCTGGGCAATGTGCAGAAAGGTGACCGCCATTGCGACCGGGTTTCCGGGCAGGCCAATGAACGCGCGCCCGTCGACCACGCCCAAAGCGACCGGCCGACCGGGCTTGATCGCCAGCCGCCACGCGTCCAGCCGTCCCAGGTCCCCGACTGCGGCCCGCACGTGATCTTCCTCTCCGTCCGAGACCCCGCCCGAGGTGATGATCACATGATGGTCCTGCGCGGCCTGCTCAAGGCTGTGGCGGATGGCCTGCCGATTGTCGGGCAGGATGCCCAGGTCTGATATGCTGCAGCCAAATCCGGTCAGCAGCGCCTTCAGACTGTACCGGTTGCTGTCGTAGATGGCGCCCGGGGTAAGCGCTGATCCGGGTTCCCGCAGTTCGTCCCCGGTTGAAAAAACAGCGACTCTGAGCGGTGCAAATACCGGCAGATAGGTCTGACCGACCGACGCGGCGATTCCGATATCCGGGGCGCTCAATCGTCGCCCCGCCGCAAGAACGACGGTGCCCGCCGCGATGTCTTCGCCGGTCAGCCTGCGATTCGCGCCCGATGCCGCACCGGGCGGGATCCGGACGATTTCACCGTCTTGGCGACAGTCTTCCTGCATGATCACCGTGTCGGTGCCGATCGGCACCGCGGCGCCTGTGAAAACCCGCGCGGCGGTTCCGGGGGCCAGAGGATGGTCAAGTGGATGGCCGGCGGGGATGCGCGCGCCGATCGGCAGTCGCGTTTCCACCAAGTCATCCAGATCGGCATGTCGCACGGCCCAGCCGTCGACAGCGGCATTGTCATGGGGCGGCACATTGACGCTGGCTACGACATCGTCCGACAGCGCCCGCCCAAGCGCCTGCGCCAGCGGCGCGCTTTCCCTCGCAACAACGGTCTCGAGATTTCGGCGGACACGGTCCAGTGCCGTGTCCATAGGCAGCAGGGAGCCGTCGGACGCGAAGCAATCATTGGTGAGAACGAGTGTGCCCATCGGTCTAGGCCCCGGCCGTTGGATAAGGACCGGCCGCCTCGATCACCAGATCCGCGATCGCCTCGATGTCGTCAAGCGCCAGAACCGGCTTGGTGCACTCAGACAATGGCTCGTCAGTGGCCACCGCGACGATACATCTGTCGCTGTCCCAAAGAGGCGGCTTGCCGACCGAAGGGCGGTGGATTTCCAGTTTCGGAATCGGATCGTGCTTGAATCCTTCGACCAGAACCAGATCGACTGGTGTCAGACGCACCAGCAAGTCCGGCAAGGTCGGCTCTGCCTCGTCGCGCAACTCGTGGAGGAGGGCGAACCGATGCGCCGAGGAAATCAGGACTTCAGTGGCACCGGCCTCTCGGTGGGTGTGGGAGTCCTTGCCGGGATGGTCGATATCGAACCGGTGGTGGGCATGTTTCAGGGTCGACACTCGGAATCCGCGTTTCACCAAGGTTGGAATCAGGCGTGCCATCACATGGGTCTTCCCGCTGCCCGACCAACCGGCCAGACCGAAGACGCGCGGCGCGGTCCCTGGGACGGCCCCTGATGATCCGCCTGCGGTGCAATCGCGTGACATAGTGTCGTCTTTCAAAATCGAACCCAGTGTTCATTGATGGTTAAGCGGTGGGTGCCAAGATCGCAATCCATGGGTTTCGATATCTATCGACCTCGACGGCGGGGCGTCGACACCCCAGTTATACAACAATGGAAGCTGCTCTTCGCATTTCCGACAAAATCCATTGATTCAGTAGGGTTGGGCTGCGAGAACGGGATATCACCAAGGGCCGGAATTAAATGCTGAAGCGCCTGCTTGCAAAAATCATCCGCCAGGGACGGCACATCAACCTCGGTAACGGGGTGGTATCCCAGTCCATGGCTATGGGCATGGCGGTGGGGTTTTCGCCGACGGTGGGTCTTCAGTTGGTGATGTGTTTTCTGTTTAGTTTTGCCGTGAATTATTTTCGGCCGGGGACTTTCAATCCGGTGATTGCGCTACTCGGATCGCTGGTGGTCAATCCGCTGACCATGGTTCCGACCTACACCTTCTACTATTTCATCGGATGTCAGGTTCGGAGTTGCGCCTACTCGCTCGAGTTCCAAAACGCAGATCAGATCCACCAGTTGCTGATGATTGGCGGTGACGGGGCGATCACAATCCTGATCGGCAGTATCCCATTCATGATCTTCGGCGCTCCGATCGGATATTATCTGGGGCGGCTGATCGAGAAGTTCTTGGAGCGCCGCTCCCACCGGCGGCGGGCGCGCCTGATGGATCTTGCACGGCTGCGTCGGACCGAGGGGCCCGCGAACGCCACCCGCTCCGGGTCGGACTGAAGTCTGTTACCTATTGGACGGATGGCGTAATCTCTCGCCAAACGCCTTCCGACTTTACGAGATTCAATTCATGTTGTCCCAAGTTCCCAATATTCTCACGGTCGGTCGCATCATTGTTATCGCGCCGCTGATCGCCTGTTTATGGGTCGGCGGTGAGACCTTCCGGTGGATCGCGCTTGGCCTTTATACCTTGGCCTGCCTGACCGACTATTTTGATGGATATGTCGCCCGCGCCTACAACATCCAAAGCACGATGGGGCGGCTTCTGGATCCGATCGCCGACAAACTGCTGGTCGGGGCCTGCCTGCTGATGCTAGCCGCTTTGGATCACATTGATGGGTGGACGGTATTCGCAGCTCTCGTCATCTTGCTGCGGGAAATCCTGGTCTCTGGCCTCCGCGAGTTTCTGGCTGAGCTACGGGTCGGGATGCCGGTCAGCAAGCTCGCCAAGTGGAAGACCACGGTCCAGTTGGTCTCGCTCGGCTTTCTGATCATCGGAACCGACTCACCGGATTGGATCGAGTCTCAGTTGATCGGCGAAGTCCTGTTGTGGATCGCCGCCGCGCTGACCCTGTTCACCGGATGGGATTATCTGCGCTCAAGCCTGCGGCACGTGCGCTCGCAAGCGGAGTAGACCGCCCACTAAGCGTCGTCATGAAAGAAATCGTAGACCTTGCGGGCGACCGCATCGCTGATTCCGTCGACCGCCAGAAGATCCGCCAACCCGGCCCGCGTGACCGAGCGGGCGGAGCCGAAATGGTGCAGCAGCGCCTTTTTGCGCTTGGCGCCGATCCCCGGAATTTCATCCAGCGGATTCTGACTCATGGCCTTGGTGCGACGTGCCCGATGGGTTTCGATCGCGAACCGATGCGCCTCATCGCGGAGGCGCTGAATAAAATACAGCACCGGGTCCTGCCGCTCCAAGGTGAAGGGCGCACGGCCTGGCATGAAAAACCGTTCCCGCCCGGCATCACGGTCCAGACCCTTGGCGATTCCCACCACCGGCAGATCGCCTATTCCCAGCTCTTCCAGAACTTCCAGAGAGACTTTCAGTTGGCCCTGTCCGCCATCGATCAGGATCAAGTCCGGCCAGGTTTCCGATGACCGTTCCGGGTCCTCCTTCAGCGCGCGGCCGAAGCGGCGGGTCAGGACCTGACGCATCATCGCGTAATCGTCGCCGGCCTCGACCTGATCCAAAGTTTCACTGGTCTCGCCGTCGACCACGTTCTTGATGTTGAACTTGCGGTAGGCATTCTTCATAAGCCCGTCCGGTCCGGCCACGATCATCCCGCCGACCGAGTTCGTGCCCCCGGTGTGGGAGTTGTCGTAGACCTCGATCCGTTCCGGCATGTTTTCCAGCCCGAAAACGGCGGCGACGCCCTCCAGCAGCTTACGCTGGGACGCGCTCTCGGCCATCCGTCGGCCCAGCGCCTCCCGCGCATTGGTGACGGCATGCTCGACCAGTTTGCGTTTCGCTCCGCGCTGGGGTGTGAGCACCTCGACCTTGCGCTCGGCCCTGACGGAGAGGGCCTGCTCGATCAGCTCAACCTCCTCAAGCTGATGGGACAGGAGGATCAGGCGCGGCGGGGTCTTGTCGTCGTAGAACTGGCCCAGAAAAGCGGCCAGCACGTCCGGATCATCGGTGTCCTTGTCGTGGCTCGGGAAATAAGCGCGGTTGCCGAAATTGCTGCCGGCGCGGAAGAAGAACACCTGGATACAGGTCTGACCGCTGTCGGCGTGCAGGGCGATCACATCGGCCTCTTCAACCCCCTCGACGTTGATGTCCTGGTGCGCCTGAACGGCGGTCAGGGCGCGGATCCTGTTCCGGTAGACGGCTGCGGATTCGAACTCCAGGGCGTCCGCTGCCTGCTGCATCTTTTCCGACAGATCCCGCTGAATCGCGCTGGATTTCCCGCCGAGAAAGGCCTTCGCCTGATCGACCAGTTCGGAATATTCGGCTTTGGAGACGTAGTCGACGCACGGCGCGCAGCAACGTTTGATCTGGTACTGCAGACAGGGTCGGGTGCGGCTGCTGAACACCCCGTCGGTGCAGTTTCGAAGCAAGAAGGCGCGCTGCAGGGCGGTGATCGTTCGGTTGACCG
Source organism: uncultured Rhodospirillaceae bacterium (assembly GCA_937891725.1). Classification (GTDB taxonomy): domain Bacteria; phylum Pseudomonadota; class Alphaproteobacteria; order Thalassobaculales; family Thalassobaculaceae; genus JANSYC01. Next base: position 6,802 of record CALAHL010000841.1, read on the forward strand.
AACCTGCCGACGCGAATGGTCCGAAATAGTCGCCCTTCCTTTTGCGCGCGCCCCTGTGTTTGGCGAGTTGCGGGAACGGGTGGTCGCCTGTCATCAGAATATGCGGGAACGTCTTATCGTCCCGGAGCAGGACATTGAAGCGAGGCCTCAGCCGTTTGATGAGGTTGCTTTCGAGCAGCAGCGCCTCGACCTCGGTATGGGTCGTCACGAACTCCATCCGCCGGGTCTCGCTGACCATGCGGAAGATCCGGTGCTCCAACTTGGCGGGATGGGTGTAATTCGCCACCCGTTTTTTCAGGCTGCGCGCCTTGCCGACGTAAAGCACTTCGCCGGCCTCATCCATCATCCGATAGACGCCCGGGGCGTTCGGCAGGGTCCGGACATGGTCGCGGATGGTCGTCACGCCCAATTCGATATTCGGCGTGGTTCGCTTTGCCTTGCGTGCCTTTTCCGTGCCGGTCGGAGTGTCGGACAGGCCTTCCTCCGGCGTTCCCGGCTTGGCAGGCTCAACAGCGGTGGGATCGGCCTTCTGCATGACGTGGTGATGGGGCTTTCGGTGGATCAGGTCAAGATCATGAGCGGATCGGATGACCGGGCTGCCGTCGAGATCCGGCCGCGCCGCTTGACCGTCACCGGGGTGCTGCCTATGTTCCGGGAAGCGATCAGATCACCCGTTTTCACACGAACTTCGCGGTACCTCATTCATGCTCAAAAGCAGCGCGCGCGCCTCCGGCATCCGGTCCAGTGTCCTCGACGATGATGAAGACGACGAGAAGGACAAGAAGCCGTCAACCCCGACCAGTGTCGAGAACAAGCTGTTCGATGCGCGGATGGTGATGGTGACCGGCGGGATCAACCAGGATCTGGCCCGTGACGTTTCCGCGCGGCTGTTGGCTATGGCCGCCGAGAACGACGATCCGATCACGGTCATCGTGTCCTCCCCGGGCGGCCATGTGGAATCGGGCGATATGATCCACGACACGATTAAATTCATCTCGCCGCGGGTCCGGACATTGGGAACCGGCTGGGTCGCGAGTGCCGGTGCGCTGATTTACTGCGCGGCAGACAAGGATGATCGCTACAGCCTGCCCAACACTCGGTTCCTGTTGCACCAGCCGGCCGGCGGCACTGGTGGCCCGACCTCGGATCTCGCAATTCAGGCGCGTGAGATCAAGCGTATGCACGAGCGGCTGAACAAGATCTTTTCCGTCGCGACTGGACAGTCGCTTGAGAAGATTTCCAAGGACACGGATCGCGATTTCTGGTTGTCGGCGGAAGAGGCGGTCGACTACGGCCTCGTCGCACATATCATCTCATCGATCTCGGATCTGAAATAGATCGGCGTTACGTGCTGGAATAGGGCGGCGGGTCACCGTAGTCGGTGGGCTTGCCGTCCTCGCCCAGATCCACCGACTTAGCCCCCAGAATGTGCTCAAGCGCGTCCCGCAGGGTCCGCAACAGATCCTCGGCCGCCCGGTCGTCGATATCCCGGAAGATCGCCTCGTAGTCCAGCAACTCGCGGTCCAGCATGGCCGCCCGATCCGTCCGATTCGCCGCGATCAGATGATCGAGTTGCCGGCGTGCCTCGTCGACGATCTCGATCGCCTCGTCCTGAGATATCAGACGTTTGGTCACAAGGGTGCGCAGCGTGTTCACCTGAAGGATGAATGACGCCATGGCGAAGGCTTCGGTACGGACATCGCGAGAAGACATGGGGCGGCGTTAGAGCATAGCGGGCGGTTGGTGTCGACCCGCCGGATCTCTAGCGGAGAGCCCTTAGACAGGGATCAGCCGCACCGTGATCCCGGAGGCCTGTTCCGGCGGGATCATCCTGGCCGCCTCGGGGCCGCCCTCGACCGCGATGGTCAGTTCGGGAAACGCCGGATGCGGATCTTCGACGAGGTCGATCCGATCCTGCAGAAGTGCGATGCCGTTCTCATCTATCGCACCGCCCGAGAATTTTGCGAGGAAGCGCGCCGTCGCTTCCCTTTCCGGGGTTGCGAGCGTCACGGAGCGGAGCCGTCTTGCGCCATTGTCGTGTCGCTGGTAGTCCGGCTTCCAGAAGCTCTCCGGTGTTTCCTGCTGGCAGACGAAGAACCCGAGACCATCGACGGACGCATCGCCGGTGAACGCCAACCGGAATGCGACCCGCTTCTCCGATCCGTCCGGTTGGCCGGCCATACGCTCGAAGTTGAAAGGGTTATAGGTCCGGAGGCCTGATCTGCTCCAGGCCGCCTGATCGGCATCCCGATCCTCACTGGTCAGCACGAGCATCGACATGCCTTCACTCCGCGACACCAGGAAATCACGATTGTGGGCAGCGAAACCGAAATATGTCCCGCTGGAATCCTCGATTTTTCCAGGATCGGCAATCTCCACCAGCTCGACGAAATTTCCGCCGAGCTGGATCAAGCTGTTTGCGGTCCCAAACGGATGTACAGCCCGAGGGGTCGTGGTGAAGCCAAGCGCCTCCCAGGATGCTTTCGCAGCAGCGAGGTCATGGACGGCAATGACCACATGGTCGATGTCGCGGACGGTCATGTGTGGCTCCTTCGCAATGCGGGTATGATCTGCGTGACCTAACGTTCGATGTAGGTCGCGGCATATGAATTTGGCAGCGTGTTTTTATCCGTGAGTCTACCCCAGCAGACGCCACACGTCGCCAGACTGCTGCGGTTGCTGCCCAAATAGCGGGCAAGATTGCGTCAGCACGGTGATTTGGCGACGGATGCTCAAGAAATCACCAAAACGGGATATTCCGACCATTGACGCACTGCGAAACGGCGGCTTTAGTGGGTCAATACGTCGGGCGGACACGTCGTGCCGACGAAAAGAACGGTCGAGGCGAGCCATTTGGGATCGAAACTCGGTCTACAGGGACAAGTTTGGGAGCACAAAGATGCGTAAATTTTTGCTGGCCACCGTTGCGGCGGCCGCCATCTCGGGGGCTGTTGTCGCCGCCCCTGTTAACGCGGAGACCCTCCGCTGGGCCTTCCAGGGAGATGCACAATCGCTGGATCCGTATTCGCTGAACGAGACGTTCACGCTCGGGCTGCTGGGCAATGTCTATGAGGGTCTGGTTCGCCGGGGCCCGGATCTGCAGATCCAGCCGGCTCTTGCCGAAAGTTGGGAGATCGTCGAGCCGACCCGCTGGCGGTTCAAGCTGCGCCAGGGTGTCAAATTCCAGAACGGCAATGAGTTCAACGCGGATGACGTCCTGTTTTCCGCTGACCGCGTGCGGGCCGAGGGGTCCGATCTGAAGACGCGGTTGGCCGGTGTTACGGAGATCGTGAAGGTCGACGACTACACGGTCGACTTCGTGACAGAGGCACCGAATCCGATTCTCCACTACGAGTGGGCCACCTGGTACATCATGGACAAGGAGTGGGCCGAGGCGAACGACGCCACCGCTCCAACCGATGTGGGCGCAGGCAAGGAAAATTTCGCGACCCGGAACACCAACGGCACCGGTCCGTTCATGGTGACCGAGCGCGAGACCGACGTGAAGACCGTCCTGCTGCCCTACGAGGGCTGGTGGGACAAGCCGACGCACAACCTGACCGAGGTGATTTTCACCCCGATCGGATCTGACAGCACCCGCGTGGCAGCCCTGCTGTCGGGCGAGATCGACATGATGTATCCGGTTCCCGTGCAGGATATGGCCCGGCTCGAGAGTGATCCAAACACCGATGTTCTGGCAGGCCCGGAACTGCGGACGATCTTCCTCGGCATGGATCAGGAGTACGACGAACTCCTCTACTCCAACATCAAGGGCAAGAACCCGTTCAAGGACGTCCGGGTCCGCGAGGCGTTCTATCGCGCGATCGATATCGAAGCGATCAAGCAAAAGATCATGCGCGGGCTTGCAGCCCCGTCGGCCATTATGATCTCGCCGTTCCTGTTCTCGCGGTCGGATGAGATCGAGCGTCTTCCGTATGACGTTGAGATGGCCAAAAAACTCATGGCCGAAGCCGGCTATGCCGACGGTTTCGAGGTCGGCATGGACTGCCCGAACAACCGCTATGTCAATGACGAGAAGATTTGTCAGGCGGTCGTTGCGATGCTGGCGCGGATCAACGTGAAGGTCGATCTTCTGGCACAGCCGAAGGCACAGTATTTCGCCAAGATCCTGCGCCCGAAGCGGGATACCAGCTTTTATCTCCTGGGTTGGACCCCGGGTTCGTTCGACAGCTGGAACGTGATGTACAACATCATCGGTTCTCCTGAGGAGAGCGGACGCGGCAAGTTCAACGTGGGCGGCTACTCGAACGCCAGGGTCGACGAACTGACCGATATGGTGTTGAGCGAGACCGACGCCGAGGCGCGGGACGCGATGATCGCCGAGGCGTTCAAGATCGTGCACGACGAGCGGGGCTACATTCCCTTGCACCAGCAGGGTCTCGCCTGGGGCAAGCGGACGAACGTCGACCTCGCCCAACGGGCCGACAATCAGTTCATGCTCTACTATGTGACCAAGAACTGAGTCTCCGATCTTTCTTCCCTCTGGCCGGTGGTCTCCGCCGGCCAGAGGCCGTTTTGGACCTCAACGCCTAACCGGGATGGTCCGGCCACATGGTTGCTTTCATCATCAGACGTCTGATCCAGTCGCTCTTCGTGATGTTCTTCGTCGCGTTGGTGTCGTTTTCGATGTTTCAGTTCATCGGAGATCCGGTGAACCAGATGGTCGGAATTGAGACCAGCCTGAAGGAGCGCGCCGAGTTGCGGGAGCGCCTCGGGCTGAACGACCCGATACCGGTGCAATTCTTCCGCTACATCTCGGATGCGGTTCAGGGAAATTTCGGGATCTCATATCAGCAGAAACGGCCGGTCGCCGAGATGTTGGTCGAGCGCCTGCCCGCGACGCTTGAACTGTCGCTGATCTCCGCCCTGTTCTCCCTGCTGATTGGGATTCCGATGGGGGTGTACACCGGTCTGAATCGCGACGGATTTCTGGCCAAATGCTTCCTGACGATCTCGTTGATCGGCATCTCGCTGCCGACCTTCCTGATCGGCATCCTGCTGATTTTCTTTTTTTCGGTGACGCTCGCCAATTTGCAGCCGATTTCGATATTCGGCCTGTTCATGCTGGACCCGAAGATCTTCCAGCTGCCGTCCTTTGGTCGGGGAACCGTGGTCGATCTCGGCTGGTGGTCGACCGGGCTGCTCACGACGGATGGGCTCAAGGCGCTGATCATGCCGTCGATCACGCTCGGTTTGTTCCAATTGACGCTGATCATGCGCCTGGTGCGGTCCGAGATGCTCGAGGTCTTGCGCACCGATTATATCAAGTTTGCCCGGGCCCGAGGGCTTCGAAATCGGGCGGTGAATTTCGGCCACGCGCTGAAGAACACCATGGTGCCGGTGATCACGATCACCGGGCTTCAGGTCGGCTCGATCATCGCCTTCGCGATCATCACGGAGACCGTGTTCCAGTGGCCGGGTATGGGGCAGATGTTCCTGCAGGCCGTGACCAATGTCGATATCCCGATCATGGCGGCCTATCTGATGCTGATCGCGTTCTTCTTCGTGGTGATCAATCTGATCGTGGACATGCTGTACTACGTGGTGGACCCGCGCCTGCGGCTCGATACCGGAGGGGGCAGCGGACATGGTTGATCAGGTGGACAAGTCGGCAGTGAGCGCGTCCGCGCCGGTCGCGAGATCGGGCGTCGTCGACATCTTGCGCCGCTTCTTCGACAGCGACGTCTGGTACAGCTTTAAAAGCTCGCCGATCACGATCTTCGCCGGTGTGATCACGCTGATCTATTTCATCATGGCGGTCTTCGGGCCCTGGATTGCGCCGCATGATCCGTTCGATCTGGCGGGGCTGAGCTTGATGGATTCGCTGCTGCCGCCGGCCTGGATGGAGTATGGCGAGGCGCGGTTCCCGCTCGGGACCGACGATCAGGGACGCGATCTTCTGTCGGCGATCATCTACGGCAGCCGGGTCTCGC
>CALAHL010000842.1 GCA_937891725.1 uncultured Rhodospirillaceae bacterium
CCTTGATGGCGAGTATTGCTCTCAAAAGACCGGAACGAAACCGCGACAGGTCCAAACAGGTTGATGCCATCCAGTTCGCGCTGGTCGCCTGTGGCCACGGCGATCTTGTGTTCGGGGATCTGCTCGCCCTCCATCAGGTGCTTCTTCAGCACCTCGACCGTCACCTCCTGGTTCTTGGGCTGCGCCTGGAACAGGACGATGGGTCGGATGTACGCTGTGTCCTTCTCGGCTTCCTCAGCCAACGACGCCCGTGACGCGATCGCCCCGTTCACAGCGTTCTGCCAGGTGTCGTGCTCGGACAGCATGATCGGCAGCTTGATCATCTCCTCGAGCTTCAGCTCCTGCGCCGTGACACTGTGCAGGATGTTCGAGTTGAGCCGCGGCGTCGCCGTGAACTCGATGATCGCCGACGGATTGACCCGCGCCTGCATTTCGCGCGTCAGGCCGGTGACCGCGTTGTGCGCCTCGTCCACGATCATCAACGGCCGGTGGACATGCATCAGATTGGCGAGGGAGAACTTGACGCCGCCGCCTTCCAGCTTTTCCAGCCCCGGCAGGGTCTTGGGCAGCGCCGTGAAGTGCGGCTCCATGTTCTCGTTGTGGGAATAGACCTTGCGGCCCTCGGTGTTCGAGACCCGCAGCGTCTGGATCGTGCCCACGACGATGCAGCAATGATCGCGGATGTCGTGCGGGCGGATATGCGTGAAGTCCGCGATGTCGAACACGCGCACCCGGCCGTCAAAGGCTTCGTCCAGCGCCTGCCGATAGGGGTGGCGGGCGTTCTTCAGCGCCTCGGCCGTCTGAAGCCGGATCGTGTTCGACGGCACCAGCCACAGGACCATCGGGTAGTCCTTCTCCACCCAGGCGTCCCGCGCGATGCCGATGGAATGCGCGGCGAGGATCGTCTTGCCGCCCCCGGTGGGCAGGCGCAGGCAGACATAGGGAACGGCCGGCAGCTCGGCGAGCGGCGTGTAGGTGCCGCCGTACCGGCCGAGCCGCTTGGCCTGGTCCGGCTCCTTGGTGATCGCCTCGTACGCGCCCTTCGGGCCCGCCACGCGCGCCTCTTCGAAGAAGCGGCGGAGAACGGAGAGAGTATCGGTCTGGTATTGCTTCAGTTTCATCAGATGCCCCCTCAGGCCCGCGCTTTGACGTCGTAGGGCGTCTGCTTGAAGGTGATGCGCTCACGGTCGAGCGTCGCGGGCGTCAGCCGGGATTGCTCGCCATAGACGGTCAGTGGACCGTCGAAGTCCGGTGCCAGCTTGGCGATATCCTCACGGATCAGGGCGAGGGTCGCGCGGGTGAGCACGTTGCCGCCGCCCGGCCTCTTGTCGCCAAGAATGCCGTTGTAGAGCAGCGCATGGGCGCGGCCGTCATGGATGCCGAGCAGCGGGCTGTCGCCACTGCCATCCCACGGTCGGTCGGTCTCCGAAAACCAGACATGCGCCGCCAGCACCGGGAAGCGGATGTCCTGCCGGATGTGGCCTTCCTCGTCGAAGACGGGCGGACCGAGCCGGTAGAACCGAAATCCGCCGCCGCCCTTCCAGCCCGCGCTCTCCGAAATGCCGCCCTGTTCGCCTTCGATGACCTTGTTGAGGCGAGGCGCGCAGTGGGTGTTGGCATGCTCGCCCATCTCGATTCCGATGTAACGGCGGCCCATCTTGTGCGCGACAGCGGCGGTGGTCCCGGATCCGAGGAAGGAGTCGAGCACTAGGTCGCCGGGGTTGGTGGCGATGTGGAGGATGCGTTCAATCAGGCGTTCGGGTTTGGGCGTATCGAAAACGGAAGTGCCAAAAAGCTTTATAATCTCGTTTTTTGATTCACCCGTGTGTCCGACGTCCTCATGCGGCCACCAGGACCAAGGGACCATCCCCTCCGCTTCAGACAAGAAGTATTTGCGCCGAGGTACCCCCGTCCCATTGGAGCCGAAAGTGATCCGGTCCTCCGCAATCAAAGCGTCAAGCGTTTCTCGCACGACCTTCCAGCATGTGCCCGGTGCGGGCTTATGCACTTTCCCGCCCGGCGCCATGATTTCGTACATCTGATTTGGCCTGTAGCCCTGCGCCAGTAGCGAAACTGATTGCCATGGTCCACGCGTGTCGTTGTCAGGATTCTTGTATAGTTTCCGTTG
>CALAHL010000843.1 GCA_937891725.1 uncultured Rhodospirillaceae bacterium
CCCATGAGGCGGATCTACTACGGGCGCAGATCCCCGATGGCGCGATTCTGGTCGCGATGGACGAACGGGGCCGCGATTTGACCAGCCAGGATTTCGCCAAGACGTTGGGCCGATGGCGGGACGATGGGCGCGGTACCGTCGCCTTCCTGATCGGCGGGGCGTTCGGCCTCGATCCGGCCTTGCGGGCGGAAGCGGATCTCGTTCTGTCCTTTGGAAAGGCGACGTGGCCGCATCTGCTGGTCCGCGCGATGCTGATCGAGCAGGTCTACCGTGCCGAGACCATCCTGGTGGGACACCCCTACCACAAACCGTAGAGCCGAATCGGATCGGCCTGCCGGTTACTCGATCCGGACCTCTGCCACGGCCGGATCGATCTCGGCGAGATTCTGCAGCCGATCAAGGGTGCGGGCATCCAGCGACGTGCCGGTCAGAAGCAAAATCTGGCCACCCGATGTTTTCACAGGGGCGACGAGCTTTGTTCCTGGCCGAACATCGGCGAGGCGAACCGACCGCCCGCCCAAAGCTCGTCCACCGCTTTCAGACGGAACACCGGATGCACGTGCTTGCGGGCTGACCGCGATCGGATCCGCGCCCGGCCCCTCCGGTTCCAGGTCCTCGACATTTTCGATGAAGACCTCGTGATAATCGAAGGGGGGTTTGATGAACCGGTCGGTCGACATCACCCGCTGGAGCCGATTGCGCATGTTGGCAGCCGTGGTCGGCTTGGTCAGAAAGCAGTCGACGTCCAGTTTGAACGCCAGGCCGACGATCGGCTTGTCCGAGTAACTGGTCAGCATGGCGAAAGCCGTATCCCGCGCGACCCCAGCCAACCCGACGCGCACCCGCTTCAACAGCTCGATCCCGTTCATCCGCGGCATCCGGAAGTCGCAAACGATCAACCCGAAGGAGCGATGGGCGGTGGACAGGAGATCGACGGCCTGATTACCGTTCTCCGCCGCCGCCACCGTGGCACAACCAAATCCTTTGAGGACCTGACAGGTCAGCCCGCGCGCAAACTCCTCGTCTTCGACGACAAGCACCCGCAGGTCTCGAAAATCGAATGTTCCATAGCGTTCAGACCGCGCCATGTCTCAGCCCGTCCCCTGCACGTCCCCGTTTCTTTATCCGCTCGGAGGATCGTGTTGGCAAGCCCGAGTGCAAACGCTTTGCCTCAAACGGCGGGCGCAGGATCATCTTCGGCAACCAATTCAGGGATCCGAGGCTTAGGCGGCTCTTTTCTTTTCCTTGGCTTCTGGAAAAATCCCGATCCGCAGGGCGAACAGGACAGCATCACCCTTCTTGAAATACTCAAGAACCTTTTCACTCTCGCGCGGCAAGGGGATCTTGTTGGAAATGCAATACATCAGAAGCGCAGAGGAAATATCCCGGGAGTCGAACGGCACCGGCAGATCGTGTCCTGCCTCGGTTTCGATCCACAGGGTCCCGTTCGGCGGAGACCCGGATGTCGGCTCCGCGGAAAGCGCCTTGCCCGCCGGCAATCTTCGCCCGCTTTTCTGCGCGAACATGACCAGAGCCTTGGCGGTCTCACCAGGGCGAAACACGATGAAGCGGAATTCGGACGGCATGGACCCAATCGTTACCTGTTAACCGGCAAGGTCGAGCCACCAAGCTAACCGCGCAACATCAATGAAAGATTAACACGCCGGGCGTCCCGACCGGAGCCAGCTGTCACGCTGCCGCACGAGACTCATGGCAGGCTCCCTCTAGTGCCGCGCACCCGCTTGTGGCAGCGTTTTCTTCTGAACATTGTGTTCCGAAGCTGGAGACTGCGCAGACCATGGCAAGCAAAACCCCCGATTTCACCACCGAAGGCGCGACATCCGACGCCCGGTTCGACGCCGTGATCATCGGCGCCGGGTTCGCCGGGCTTTATCAATTGCATTGCTTGCGCGACCGGCTCGGTCTCACCGCACGGGTTCTGGAAGCCGGCGACGGGGTCGGCGGCACCTGGTACTGGAACCGCTATCCGGGCGCGCGCTGCGACACCGAAAGCCATGCCTATACCTATACCTTCTCGAAAGACCTGATCGATGATTGGGCCTGGACCGAGCGCTATCCCGGCCACGCGGAGATCCGCCGCTACCTCAACCATGTGGCCGACATGTTCGACCTGAAGCGCGATATCAGGTTCGGCGCGCGGGTGGCGAAGGCGGCTTATGACGACAGGACCGGTCTCTGGCGGGTCGAAACCGAGAACGGACACCACTATACCGCCAAGTATCTGATCACGGCAGTCGGCTGCCTGTCGTCCGCGAATATCCCGAACATTCCCGGCTTGGATAGCTTCGCCGGAGACTGGTACCACACCGGTCAATGGCCGCACGAGGGCGTGGATTTCACCGGCAAACGGGTCGGCCAGATCGGCACCGGTTCAACCGGCATTCAGTCGGCCCCGGTGATCGCGGAACAGGCGGCACACCTGACGGTGTTTCAACGCACCGCCAATTACAGCGTCCCGGCCCGCAACGGTCCCTTGTCGGACGAGTTCAAGGCCTATGTGCGGAAGAACTTCCCGGAAATCCGGGCGACCATGCACAGCACGGCGAATGGCCATGCCTTCACGATCTCCGAACGCTCGGCCCATGACGCGACTCCTGCGGAACGTGAGAAGATCTATGAAGCGGCTTGGAACCGGGGCGGGCTGCAATTCCGGGGCTCGTTCAAGGACCTGACGACCGACAAGTCGGCGAACGATACCGCAGCCGAGTTCCTCAAATCCAAGATCCGCCAGGTCGTTAAGGACCCCGAAACCGCGCGGAAGCTTTCCGATATCGATCACCCTTATGCCGCCAAGCGGCCACCGATCGATACCAACTATTTCGAGACCTTCAACCGCGACAATGTCGCGCTGGTCGACGTCCGTGCGCACCCGATCCAGAAGATCACGCCGAAGGGCATTGTCACCGACGAGGGCGAGGTCGAACTTGATATCATCGTGTTCGCGACCGGCTTCGATGCCATGACCGGACCCTTGCTCGGCATGAATATCCAAGGACGCGAAGGCGCGCTGCTGAAAGACAGCTGGCGCGAGGGGCCGAAGACTTATCTTGGCCTCCAGGTGGCCGGGTTCCCCAATATGTTCACGATAACCGGCCCGGGCAGTCCGTCGGTGCTGACCAATATGCCGGTCGCGATCGAGCAGCATGTTGAATGGATCACCGACTGCATCGCCCATATGGAGGCCAACGGCATCGCTCGGATCGAGCCGAAGGCACAGGCGGCGGAGAAATGGGTCCTGGATGTGAATGCGGCGGCCAATGAAACGCTGCTGCCGCAGGCCAAACATTCATGGTATCTTGGGGCCAATGTCCCGGGAAAACCTCGGGTGTTCATGCCTTATGCCGGGGGCATGGCCCGCTACCGCAAGATCTGCGCGGATGTGGCAGCAAGGGGCTATGAAGGTTTCGAGATGGTGCGCGCTTGACAGACTCTTCTTTGAAGATGCCTCTCCCGCTCCGAACCCGACGCTTGGTGGCCTGTGCCGCACTGCTGTGTTCCGGTGCGTTCGCAGTGCCGGCTGTGGCGGCTGATCCGCTTGACGGCTCCCAGCTCTCCGTGACGGTCGAAAACGACCTGTTCAACGGCACGGACCAGTACTACACGAACGGCGTGCGATTGGGGTGGACCAGCGCGCTCGACGATGTTCCCCTTAACCTGAAGCGGGCGGCGGCCCCGCTGATGGGCGGCTACGGCAAGACCCGTTGGCATGTCAGCCTGGGGCAGAACCTCTACACCCCCGATGATATCACCACCGATCCTGCCAATCCGGACGACCGACCCTATGCGGCCTGGCTCTACGGCTCGATCGGCCTGGTCAACGACACCGGCGACGCCCAGACCAGCGCCATGTTGTTCGTCGGCACGACCGGTGAACCCGCCCTTGGAGAGCCGACCCAGGATTTCGTGCATGACCTGATCGGCTCGAAAGATCCGCAGGGCTGGGACAGCCAGATCAACGCCGAGCCAACGCTGATGCTGCTTTATGAGCGCAAGTGGACCGCCCGCCCGATCGGGGAAGTGACCGGAATGGCAGTTGACCTACAGCCCCATGTCTCGGGGGCTGTCGGCAATGTGTTCACTTATGGTGCCGCCGGTCTGACCGTTCGGTTCGGCCAGGATCTGCCGCGCGACTATGGCCCACCGCGCATCCAGCCGCAGACGCCAGGCTCGGATTATTTTACGCCGGTCGATGATTTCGGCTGGTACCTGTTCGCGGGCGCTGAGGGTCGGGCGGTCGCCTACAACATGTTCCTCGACGGCAACACCTACCGCGACAGCGCCAGCGTCGACCGGGAAATCTTGGTGGCCGACTTTTCCGCCGGTGTCGTCGTGAACCTCGGCAACGCGCGGCTCAGCTATACCCAGGTCGTCCGCACCCCGGAATTCGACGGTCAGGACGATCTGTCCACTTTCGGTGCGGTAGGGCTCAGCTGGCGGTTTTGAATGGGCTGACTGTGAGAGGTCAATCCGCTGTCCGCCACTGGCTCCTATCCAACAGCGCGCACCGCCTCAATGAACGCGCGGATCTTCGACGGGTTTTTCACACCCGGACGGTCCTCCACGCCGGATGAGGTATCGACGGCGGGGGCGGCGGTCAGGCTGATGGCCTGAGCCACATTTTCCGCGTCGAGACCGCCGGACAGCATCCAGGGTGTGTTGAGGCGCAAACCGACCATCAGACTCCAGTCGAAGCGCAGCCCGTTCCCGCCGGGCAAAGCGCCGGCCAGGTCCTTTGGGGCCTTTGCGTCAAACAGGATCTGATCGGCCACCCCGTCGTAATGCGCGGCTCCTGCCACATCGGGTGCCGTCGCGATGCGCAGGGCCTTCATCACCGGCAGCCCGGAGCGGGCCTTGATCTCGGACACCCGGGTCGGAGTCTCGTGACCGTGCAGTTGGATCATGTCGATGACCCCGGTGGCCGTGATCTCGGACACCAGCCGATTGTCTGGATCCACCGCGAGCGCCACCCGAACTGGGCCGTCCGTCACCGAGGCCGCGAGTTCGATCGCCCGCTCTGCCGTCACCGCGCGCGGGCTGGGCGGATAGAAGACCAGGCCGATCATGTCCGCGCCCGCCTCGGCCGCGGCCGCTATGGACGCAGGATCGTTCAGCCCGCAGATCTTGACGAGAGTACCCATGGTCAGGCCGCCATATCCGCCAAGGCATCAGCAATCTCCCGCGCGATCGCATGGGTCGCGGCGGTCGGGTCTTCGGATTGGGTGATCGGACGGCCGATCACCAGGTAGTCGGCCCCTGCCCGGATCGCATCACCCGGTGTCATCACCCGCTTCTGGTCGTCGGCCGCTGCCGTATTGGGGCGAATACCCGGAACGATCAGGCGGAAGTCCGCCCCGCAGGCCGCTCGGATCGCGCCGATCTCATGGGCCGAGCACACCACACCGTCACAGCCCGCCGCCTGCGCCAGCAGTGCGAGGCGTACCGCCTGATCGCTGGCAGATCCCTGCTGCCCGACAGCGGCCAGATCCGCCTCGTCGAGCGAGGTCAACACGGTGACTGCTATCAACATCGGAGGTGGAATCTGGGCAGCCTTGGCAGCACGTTTGTTGGCGTCGACCGCGGCTTCCATCATCGCGCGCCCACCGGATGCGTGCACGTTCAGGATCATCGGAGCGGTCGAGGTGACCGCAGACCAAACCGCCCCCGCAACCGTGTTCGGAATGTCGTGAAACTTCAGGTCCAGAAACAGCGGCGTCCAGCCGGCGACCTCATTGGCGGCGCCCGGTCCGTTGGCGACGTAGAATTCCAACCCTAATTTCACCCCGGCTCCCGCCTCGGAAACCCGTTGGGCCATGTCGAGGGCGGCGTTCAGGTCCCCGGTGTCGATCGGCACCAGAATGCGCTCCGCCGCGTCGGCCAGACTCTGGTTCTCCGTCATGTCATGATCCTCTCAACAGACACCTCTGCCCGGCCGGCCGCAACAACTCCAGCGCGGATCGTGCGTCCTTGCAGCCACTTGGACATTCGGCGCCTGTATAGGGCTAACTCCGGCCGGCCTCAAGCAGAGGAACAGCGGACTCACCCTTAAGGTTAGCCCGCGCCCGCAACTCCTCTTCACGGATCCGCATCACCGACAGTTCCCGCTCCAGATCCTCGGCCCGGCGTTCGGCACGTGCAGCGCGGGTCTTGTGACCAAGCTCGCCCGCCCAGGCAATGCCGCCACCCAGCAGAAAACCGAGGCCCACACAGACCAGCACAAGAATATAAAGCGGTGCCTCGATCTCGGCCGGAAGCGGCCAGAGCCGCATCGGCACCAACCCGCGGTTCGAAATCGCGAACAGGATCACGATCACCGTGATCGGAAAGCTGATCGCGAACGAAACAAGTCGGACTGCGAAATTGCGTCGGGCCATCGCCCACCCCTCTTCAATCGGATTGACCGCAGCATATCCGGCCAGACCGCCAGGAACAACGGGGGGATGGTCTCCCGACGGTTGCAGGCCCCCGGCGCGCAAATCTAGAGCGTCTCCCGCATCAGGGCGGCGGTGGCCAGATCACCCGCACCGCCACGTGCTTCAAGCCCGGCAATCGCCCCCAGGGTATCGGCTTTCGCCTTGTTCTGTCCGAGTTTGGACTTGGCGATCAGGCTCTCGACCCGCATTTCGAACCCGACGATTCCCTTCAGCATGCGTCTCAACAGATCCTGCGGCATCTTTCCATGGGTCCAAGCCGGTTTCGGAGCCAGATCACTTTCATTCGGATCGGTCAGTTCGGCCAGCAGGTCCTTCATCGCGTCTTCACCGGTGATCGGCGACAGCGGTCCCGAGACGTGAACGGCGACATAGTTCCAGGTCGGCACCTGATTCTCAGCGGCATACCAGTCCGGAGAAATATAGGCATGCGGCCCGCTGAACACGGCGGTTCCAATGGCACCCGCCTCGAACGCGCGCACCAGCGGGTTGGCCTTGGCGACGTGTCCGATCAGGCGCAGGCCGGTGGCCCCCTCGCTCAATTTCATCGGCAGGTGGGTGATCTCGATCCCTCCATCCAATGCGGCGGCGAACACACCAAACGGATGCTCAGCCGCAATCTTCAGGGCACGAGACCGGTCGGTGAGATGAAAGGCGGGAGGGGTGTACATACGGCATCATCCGACAAAATGGAGGGGATGGTCTATGAGGATACGGGTAGCGGTATCTTAAACTTGGCCTTAAGCTTGGCACCAAAGCTGAACAGTCGATAGGTCCATTGTGAATGGCGGACGCACTTCCCCTGTGGTCGATCTTCCAGCCGGATCGCGCCGACCCAATGCCGTTGCAGGAGCAGATCGCCGGGTTTTTCCGGTCGGCGGTCGCCGACGGCCGACTTGGGCCAGGCGCACGCTTGCCGTCGAGCCGGGGGCTGGCAATCCAGCTCGGCGTGGCCCGGAACACCGTCAGCTTGGCCTATGAGCGGCTGACAGCCGAAGGCTATGTCGAAGGACGACGCGGCGGCGGAACCCGGATCGCGACGGATCTGCCGGAATTGTCCACACCCAAGCCGGCGAATCAAAAGATCGGGATGCCGATCGAGACACCGCGACTGTCCCGCGCGGCCGAGAAGATGTTGGCCGAGCGGGTCGGTGCAGCCGGCGACGGACCGATCCCGTTACGGCCCGGGCGCCCCGGCCTCGATGCGTTTCCCGGACGGGTTTGGGGTCGGCTGGCCGGACGGTTCTGGCGGGAGACCTCTCCGGCCGATTTCGGCTATGGCGATCCGGCTGGACATGCGCCACTCCGGGCGGCGCTGTCGCGATATCTGGGTGCCTTTCGGGGTTTAGCGGTCAAACCGGACCAGATCCTCGTGACCTCCGGTGCGCAGCAGGCAGTGGACATGCTGTCGCGCGCCCTGCTGGATCCGAACGACAAGGCCGTCCTGGAGGAGCCCTGCTATCCGGGACTGCGGGGTCCGATCGCCGCGACCGGTGCCGAGATCGTACCGGTGCCGGTGGATAGCGAGGGGCTTGATGTGGCGGAAGCCCGCCGGCGGGCACCCGACGCGAGGTTGGTCGTGGTCACCCCGACCCATCAGTTTCCTCTGGGATGTACGTTGTCGCTGGCCCGGCGCCGGGCGCTGGTCGACTGGGCGGCAAGCGAGTCCGATGCGGGCTCGGGACGCGGGGGCGGCAAATCAGACGGGCCGGCCGGACCCTGGATCGTCGAGGACGATTACGACGGCGAGTTCCGGTATGGCGGCAAGCCGGTGCCGCCGCTGAAATCGCTGGATGGGGCTGGCAAGGTGCTCTATGTCGGCACCATCTCTAAAGCGCTGGCGCCATCGCTCCGGCTCGGCTTCATCGCGGCGCCCACACCGGTCGCAAGCGTGCTGGTGCGGCTCCGGGCGCACTTCGATCGGCAGCCGGCACTCGATGCTCAGGCGATCCTGGCGGATTTTCTCGATGAGGGGCATATGGCCGGACACCTTCGGCGCATGCGGACCCTGTATCGGGAGCGCCGGGACGCACTTGCGGATGCCTTGGACGAAGTGGCTGCCGACCTCGACCACGGCCTGGGCGAGATCATGCAGGTGGAACGGCCGGAGACCGGGATCAACCTGATCGTTCTGCTGCCCGATCATATCTCCGATACGCGGGTCGTTGCAGCCGCGGAATCACTCGGTGTCCAGCCGGCGGCCCTGTCAGGGTATTACCGTGGGGAAAGTGTCATCAACGGTCTGCTGGTCGGTTTCGCGGCCCTGCCCCGTGCGCGGGCACGGTGGGCGGCCCGTTGTGTCGGGCAAGCGATCCGAATGGTGATGTGAGGGGCAGGCAGGTCGCGCAACAAGGCCCCGACCATGCGGATCGCGTCAGCAGAAACGCCGCCGCAAGGTCTCAGTCGCTGTTGAGTTTTTCGCGCAGCAGCTTGCCGGTCTTGAAGAAGGGGACGACCTTGCTGTCGACCTTGACCGCTTCGCCGGTCCGGGGATTTCGCCCTACACGGGACTCACGATGTTTCACGGAAAACGCACCGAAACCCCGAAGTTCCACCCGATCTCCGCGCTCAAGTGCGGCCGCGATCTCCTCGAAGATCGTGGACACGATTCGCTCAACGTCGCGTTGGAAGAGGTGAGGATTCGCCTCAGCCAAACGGGCAATCAGTTCGGATTTCGTCATGTATCCCGAACTCCGCGATGGGCACAATAGGGAGCGGTCAGCGTCAATCAGCGCCTGTAGCCCACCCCGTCAATTAACTGTGCCAGCGGTCCCGACGAACGTCAAGGATAAGTACCTGCAAAGGCACCGTTTTCGGCAACGTTAATCCCATCCAGTTTTGCGATGTGCAAAAGAAGAGCCAAATATTGCCGGTATTACGCGAAAGGGCCGCCCGGATTTACCGGACGGCCCTCTGCAATTGGCTTTAGAGACTCCCGGATGGGAGTACGACGATCACTCGTCTTCGGGCTTGCCCGACTCTTCCCGCTGCTTGAGCGCCGCACCCAGGATATCACCCAGGCTGGCACCACTGTCGGAAGACCCGAATTCGGCCATCGCCTTCTTCTCGTCCTCGACCTCACGGGCCTTGATGGAGAGGGTCAGCTTCCGGCTCTTCGCATCGATATTGGTGATCTTCGCATCGAATTTCTCACCAACCGCGAACCGCTCCGGACGCTGTTCCGACCGGTCGCGCGACAGATCGGACTTCCGGATGAAGCCCAGCGTGTCGTCCGCCACGGAGACCTCCAGGCCGCCATCTGTCACCTCGGTCACGGTGCAGGTGATAACGCCACCCTTCCGCAGGCCGGCGGTGCCTTCGGTGAACGGATCGCTGCTCAACTGCTTGATACCCAGCGAGATGCGTTCCTTGTCGGTATCGACGTCGAGGACCTTGGTCTTGACCATGTCGCCCTTGTTGAACTCCTGCAGCGCCTGCTCGCCCGGAGTGCTCCAGTCGAGATCGCTGAGATGAACCATGCCGTCGATATCGCCCGGGAGGCCGACGAACAGACCGAACTCGGTGATGTTCTTGACCTCGCCCTCGAGCTCCGTGCCAATCGGGAACTTCTCCTTGAAGTCGTCCCACGGGTTGGCAAGGCACTGCTTGAGACCCAAGGAAATCCGACGCTTGTTCGGATCGACGTCCAGGATCATCACTTCAACCTCTTGCGAAGTGGAAACGATCTTGCCCGGATGGACGTTCTTCTTGGTCCAGCTCATCTCGGAGACGTGCACCAGACCTTCAATCCCCGGCTCCAGCTCCACAAAGGCGCCGTAGTCGGTGATGTTGGTGACACGACCGTTGAACTTGGTGCCGACCGGATACTTGAGATCAACACCCTCCCACGGATCAGCCTCGAGCTGCTTCATGCCGAGAGAGATACGCTGGGTTTCCGGGTTGAAGCGAACGACCTGAACCTTGACGGTCTGACCGATCTGCAACGCCTCGGACGGATGGTTGATTCGGCGCCATGCAATGTCGGTGACATGCAGCAGGCCGTCGACGCCACCCAGATCCACGAACGCACCGTAATCGGTGATGTTCTTGACTACACCCTGGAGCACCATGCCTTCCTTGAGGGAGGCGACCAGCTCCGAGCGGGCTTCCGCACGGCTCTCCTCGAGGACGGCGCGGCGCGAGACGACGATGTTGCCCCGGCGACGATCCATCTTGAGGATCTGGAACGGCTGCGGCGTGCCCATCAGCGGGCCGATGTCGCGCACCGGACGGATGTCCACCTGGCTGCCCGGCAAGAAGGCCACGGCACCCGACAGGTCGACCGTGAAGCCGCCCTTGACGCGGGAGAAGATCACACCGGTGACCCGCTCCTGATCGGTGAACGCCTTCTCAAGCGCAGCCCAGGCTTCCTCGCGGCGGGCCTTGTCGCGGCTCAGCAGAGCCTCGCCGTTGCGATCCTCCAGCCGTTCGA
Source organism: uncultured Rhodospirillaceae bacterium (assembly GCA_937891725.1). Taxonomy (GTDB): domain Bacteria; phylum Pseudomonadota; class Alphaproteobacteria; order Thalassobaculales; family Thalassobaculaceae; genus JANSYC01. Next base: position 10,882 of record CALAHL010000843.1, read on the forward strand.
CATAGACCTCGACGATATCGCCTGGCTTGATATCCGGCGCTTGGCCCGGAGACGCGAATTCCTTGATCGCGACGCGGCCCTCGGACTTGAGGCCCACGTCAATCGTCGCGTGATCACCCTCGATGGATATCACGTAACCCTTGACCACGCTCCCCTCGATGGAAGGAACCTGACCGAAGGACTCCTCGAGCATCGCCTCGAAGTCTTCGGCAAAAGCGGCATCAGCCATGAATTCTCCTTGAAATCACATGCGGTCCACGTGGCAAACGCCAGGAGGCCCGGTTGGTGGCAGTCTCGGCTATGTCTTCTGGGGGCGATGTCGGGGACAGGGCTTTGAAGCCGTCCCACGAAAATCGACCGTTAGCCGCGGCCGCCGGGTTGGTTGCACATGCCGGACACTCTCATCCGGCGGTTCAGGCGCGCGTTATAGGCCCAACCTCAGGACTGTGCAAGCGAACTGTGGACTCACGCGCTCGCGGTCGGCCGGGATCTAAGGTGTCACCGGCGACCGGCTGTCCGCCAGAATACGGCCCCCGATCGCAACGAAACAGACGCCCGCCACCCGCTCAATCCAATGCTGGGCACCCCGAAACCGTCCGACCACAGCGCTCGACGACATGAAGACACTGACCAGCGCATACCAGAGCGCGGCACTCGCAATCACCAGCACCACCATCAAAGCCATCAGCCACGCCGGGGTGCTGGCCGTCACCGAAGTGGCGAAAACGCTGGCGAACAAAACGATTGCCTTGGGATTTGTCATCGTGACCAGGAAGCCGAACACCACCGGGTGAGGCGTTTTAGTGGCGTCTCCAACCACTTCCGCAGAAATCTCAGAGGCCGCAATCTCCACGGGCTGCGGACGGCTCAGCAGAAGCCGCACGCCGAGATAGACCAGATATCCTCCGCCCAGAATACGCACGACCCAGGTCAGCCATTGGTATTCCACAAGAATCGCCGCCAGTCCAACCAGGCTGAGCGTCGCGTAAAATCCTAGCCCCAGACTGACCCCCAATGTGGTCAACAGGCCGGCCCGGGTTCCGCGGATCATCGAGGACCGCACGACCGCGATGAAATCTGGGCCCGGCAGCATCAACGCCGGAATGAAAATCGAAAAAACGGTCGCGAGGACGATCAGATGGCTCATCGCATGATCTCCGAAGTCTG
>CALAHL010000844.1 GCA_937891725.1 uncultured Rhodospirillaceae bacterium
ACCAGCAGACATTGCGGGGTGTAGAAGGACCAGCCGTCATAGCCCGTGACCCATCCCATATTTGCGGGTTCGGTCACCACCAGACTGTCCAGCCCGGCCGCTTCCATCGAGGCCTTTACCTTCGCCAGTCTCAGGTCGTACTCGGCTTTCGGGAACGCGGGTTCCATGGCGGATCCTCTCTAAAGACGTGGCTGGACGGTCGGGACCTAAAGATCCATTTCGGTGAGCGGAACGACCGCGACCCCGGCGGCAAGAATGGCGTCGCGGACCGACGTGGCCACGGCAACCGCCGTCGGCTCGTCTCCGTGTACGCAGATCGAATGCACCTTGCAGGGAATCACCTTGCCGGAGGTTGAGACCACGGCCTGATCCTTGATCATGCGGACCACCCGTTCAACCGCCTCATCGGCGTCGTGAACCATGGCGTTCGGCTGGCTGCGCGGGGTCAGCTCGCCCACATCGGTATAGGTGCGGTCCGCGAAGACCTCGTGCGCGACGGTCAGACCCAACTCCTCGCCGGCGACCACCAGCTGCGAGCCGATCGGGGCCAGAAAGATGATCGAGGGATCAACCGCCTTGATGGCGCGCCCGATGGCGCGGGCGTAGTCGATATCGACGGCCGACATGTTGCCCAGCGCACCATGGGCTTTGAAATGGGTGACCTTGATGCCGTTCGCCGTGCCGATCGCTTGCAGGGCGCCGATCTGGTAAATGCACATCCGCTCGATGTCACCCGGCGATGTCTTTATCTGGCGGCGCCCGAAGCCCCACAGGTCGTTGAAGCCGGGATGGGCGCCGATCGACACCCCCTTGGCCTTGGCCTCGCGGCAGACCCGGTCCATCACGTTCCAATCGCCGGCGTGAAAGCCGCAGGCCACGTTCGCCGATTTCACAACGTCCAACAGCGCGCTGTCAGCGCCGATGTCATACGCGCCGAAACCTTCGGCCATGTCACAGTTCAAATTGACCTTGCTCGTCATGTCTCTAGAGCCTACGCATCATGGGGTGGTGGGGTAACCGCGTCAGTAAAACCGATGCCGGAGGCGAGGTCTATGCAAGCTGCGTCAAACAGCAGGGACAAAAGCGGAAATTCCGACGCGCCGCGTTTTCTGGCGGCCGGTGATACCGCCCTTGTCGTTCAGTTCGGAGAGGATGTGGACCGCGAGATCAATCGAAAGGTCATCGCCCTGGCAGCGGCTCTGCGCGAGCGTGAGATCGCCGGAATCGTCGATCTGGTGCCGACCTTTCGGTCTCTCATGATTCACTATGATCCCCTGGTGGTCGGTGGTGCCGATCTGCGCGATCTCGTCTCCGCGAGCCTGGACGGGCTGGCCGCGAGCGAAGTGAAGGGACGGTTGTGGCGGGTCCCGGTGCTGTACGGTGGAGAGGCCGGGCCCGATCTGTCCGAGGTAGCGGAGCGGTGCGGTCTGACCGAAGAAAAGGTCGTGGAGTTGCACGGATCGGTCACCTACGAGGTTTACATGATGGGGTTTCTGCCGGGCCTGGGCTATCTCGGTATTCTGCCGAAGGAACTGGAGCTTCCGCGCCGCTCCGACCCACGGGTGCGGGTTCCGGCCCGGTCGGTCGCGATCGCGATCAACCAAACGAATGTCTATCCGATGGAGTCGCCGGGCGGCTGGCATTTGCTGGGCCGCACACCGGTCGAGCTGTTCGATCGCGGGCTTGACGATCCGATCCTGCTCGCAGCCGGCGACCGGATCGAGTTTTCGTCGATCGACCAGGACGGCAGTGACGCGCTCCGTCGTCGGATAGACGCCGGGGAGTATCACCTTTCGCCAGAGGAGGCGGAGTAATGGCCGGCTTGAAGGTGATCGCACCGGGCCTGAACCCGACCCTGCAGGATCTCGGCCGTCCCTGGGCGCAGCATCTGGGGGCACCGCCCTCGGGCGCGCTGGACCCGGTGGCGCTGCGGATCGCCAATGCGCTGGTCGGCAACCCGGCGGATATGGCAGCGATTGAGATCCGGCTGATGGGGCCGACCTTGGAGATCACGGCGGAGTCGGCCCGGTTCGCGCTGGTCGGCACCGCGACGCCGATCGAGGTTCTGGGCGAGAAGCCGATGCAGGCCCCGGCGCATCAGTCCGTGCGGCTTACCCAGGGCAGACGCCTTCGGATCGGCGGGATCGGCGACAGCGGCGTCGCTTATCTGGCGGTGGAGGGCGGCTTCGATCTGCCGCCGGTCTATGACAGCCTGTCGACCTATACCCGGGCGCGCATCGGCGGTTTCGAAGGCCGGGCGCTGGCCGAAGGCGATGACCTGCCGCTTCTGATGCAGGATGTCGCGGAACGCAGCGAGTCAAAGGCCGGTGACGGGTCCTGGCAGACCGATGACGCCCCGATCCGGGTGATCCTCGGCCCGCAGGATGACTATTTCACTCAGGATAGCCTGACCGCTTTCTTCTCCGAGGGATTCTCGGTCAGCCGGGAGGCGGATCGGATGGGCATGCGCCTCGACGGCCCGACGCTGAAACATGCTCGGGGTCACGACATCATCTCGGACGGAATTGCGACTGGTGCGATTCAGGTGCCTGGAAACGGGCGTCCGATCGTTTTGCTGGCCGATCATCAGACCACCGGTGGCTACCCCAAGCTCGGCACCGTGATCTCGGCGGATATTCCGCGTTTGGGTCGTCTGCGGCCCGGCGATACGCTGCGGTTCGCACAGGTGGAACAGTCCGAAGCCGAGGTGGCTCGGCGGGATCTGGAAGACCGGATCACCAAGGTGATCGACCGGTTCGGCTCCACCGATCCCTGGCTGGACCTGGACGCCCTCTACCAGGAAAACCTGGTCAGTGGCGTGGTGGGTGAGAGGAACTAGGCCCCTGCCTCACGCCGCTTCGTAGATCCACGCCCCGTCATCACCCAGACGGCGGGTGATCCGGCCGTCGGCAAGCAGTTTGTTGATATGGGACAAGCTCTCGCCGATGGCGAAGCGGGTCTGGTGGGTGTCCAGCTCGCGCTGGAACATCCGGCGCATCACATCGGCGGCGGAGGACGGGGTGCGGCAGACCTCCTGGGCCAGATCCAGCCGTTCCTCATGATGCAGCAGCAGATCGCGAACCCGCTTGTCCAGGCCCCGATAGGGCCGGTCATGAGACGGCAGCACCAGGATCTCGGGATCGATCTGGTCCAGCCCGGACAGGAACTCGAAATAGTCATTCAGCGGGTTGCTGTCCGGCTCGCTCCACCAGACCGAAACGTTGGGTGAGATCCGGGGCAGCAGGAAGTCGCCGCCCAGCATGATCCCGGTCTCGGCGCAGTGCAGGCAGATATGTTCGGGCGAATGGCCGGACCCGATCACCACCCGGAACTTGAAACGTCCAATCTCGAACAGATCGCCGTCCGCCAGCTTGTGATAGGTCATCGGAATCGGCGCGACCTGCTGGCGATAGCTGTTGCCGAGCGTGCGGAGTTCGCCCGCCATCGTCGTGCCCAGGCCGGTCTTCACGTAGAACGTCACCAGATTGTCCAGAAACTCGGCGGAATCGTCGAGCCGGATGGAGCGGGCGGACAGCCATTCGGTTCGGCTGGTCCACATCTCGACACCAAGTTTCTCGGTCAGCCAACCGGCGCAGCCCATGTGATCGGGGTGGAAATGGGTGACCAGAATTTTGGTGATCGGTCGGCCCTGCAGGCAGTTCGCGAGGATCGTTTCCCACAGGCCCTGGGTTTCGGGAAGCCCGATCCCGGTGTCGATCAGAACCCAGCCGTCCCCGTCGTCGATCAGAAACAGGTTCACGTGATTGAGCGCGAAGGGCAGCGGCATGCGGATCCATCGGATGCCTTCGGCCACGTCCAAGACCTGTCCCGGCTCCGGGAGGGTCTCGCCAAAGATATAGTCGACTGGTGTTTTCATGGCCGCGACGATACCGGGCTTTGCCGATGGCGCAAGTGGCCCGGACGGCAAGATACTCCTGCTCTCACAGAGTGCGCGTGCCGATCAGCTTCATGCGGACATGCTTGGAGACGATATCGATGAGCGCCACCATCACCAGGATCAGCAGAATGATGAACGCCGCCTGATCCCAATACTGCACCTTCATCCGCTCCGACAGCTGCATGCCGATGCCGCCCGCGCCGACGATGCCGAGGATGGTTGCGGAGCGGGTGTTGCTCTCGAACCAGTAGAGCGACATCGACAGGAAGACCGGCATCACCTGGGGCAGAAAGCCGAATCGGTAGATTTTCAGGCCGTTGGCTCCCGTGGCCCGCACACCTTCGATCGGCTTGCGGTCCACGTTCTCGATCGCCTCGGAGTAGAGCTTCGACAGGGTACCGGTATCGGAGACGATAATCGAAAGCACGCCCGCCAGCGGCCCGAGCCCGACCGCCCGCACGAACACCAACGCCCAGATCAGCGTGTCGATCCCGCGCAGCAGATCGAGGAACCGGCGGATCAGGTGATGGACGAAAATGTTGGCCACCACATTCTTGGCGGCGACAAAGCCCAGCACGATCGCGAAGAGCGACGCGATCGTGGTGCCGAGCAGCGCCATGCCAAGGGTTTCGGCCAATCCCACAAAGATCCCGGAGAAATCCCAGCTGAGGAAGTCCTTCCAGATCACCATCTGATAAATCACGTGGCCCATTTTCCCGAGCCCGCCGAACAGCTTCTCCAGCGTGATGTCGAAGACCCAGATGCAGAAGGCCAGATAGGCGATACCGCCGAGCACCATCAGGAACTGTTTGATGCGTTTGTCCCCGGATTCGAAGGCGTCGGGGATCCGGCTCCTGGCGGCGGCGATGTCTGCGGGCGAGATATCGGCGATGCTCATCGCAGGCTCTCCTTACCGATGAAGCGGTGGCGCACCCGTTCGGAGACAAGGTCGACGCAGGTCACCGTCGCCACGATCAGCAGCACCAGCGCGCTGACCTCTTCATAGAAATTGAAATTGATGACGTAGTAGAGTTCCTGGCCGATTCCGCCGGCGCCGACGAAACCGATAATAGACGAGGCGCGGATGTTGATCTCGAACCGCAGCAGCGCGTAGCTCACGAAGTTCGGCAGCACCTGTGGGACCACCCCGTGGCGCATCTCGTCGAACCAGGACCCGCCGGACGCACGGATTCCGTCCATCGGCTTGGTGTCGACATTCTCGTTGATCTCGGAGAACTGCTTGCCGAGCGCGCCGGCCGAGTGGATCGCGATCGCCGCGATGCCGGCCAGCGGACCGATCCCGAAGGCCCAGACGAACAGGATCGCAAAGATCACCTCCGGCACCCCCCGGCAGATCTCCATGTAACGCCGGCAGAGATGGTAGACCCACGAGTTCGGCGTGAGATTGCGGCTGGCGGGAAAGCAGAGCAGAAATCCGCCGACTGTGCCCAGCACCGTCGCGAACAGGGCCATGTTCACGGTCTCAACCAGCAACTGAAGGTATTTCGGCAGGTTGAAATACCAGTAGGCCAGTGAGCCCTCGGTCTTGGTGTCCGCGAACAGAACGTCGGCATTCAGGATCGGCAGAATATCATAGAGATAGTCTCCGAGCTTCGGCGCGCCGGCCGCCAGCTTGTCCGGGAAGAAATTCGAGATGTAGACCGAGGCCGCCAGCGCCAGCAGGAACAGCCCGCCGTAGAGCACGGTCGCGGTGCGTTTCGAGGCCCGCAACTCGGTGCGATGCCGTTCGAACAGGCCGACCGGATCGTGCTGCGGGGCGGAGGCCCCGTCGACCGTTGAAGTGCTCACGTGCCGTCCTCGTCAAAGATGGGGATGCGATACCGGACAGGGACCGGACAATCTGCGCTGTCCGGTCCCGAGATAGTTTCCGTTACCCGCGCCGGGCTGCCAGAAGCTCGCGCCGCATCTCGATGATCGGCCGGTAGAAGTCTTGGCTGATCGGCTGGAAACCGTTGATCTCGCCGCCGGCGATCGCCTGGGCGCAGTCCGGGTTCTCGATCGGAAGGTTGACCAGGATGCCGCGCATCATGTCCTTGAGTGCCTGCGGCACGTCCTTGCGGATGACGCGCGGGCCGTTGGTGATCAGGTTCGACTTCCAGATGATCCGGATGTCGTCCATGTTCAGAGCGCCCTTGTCGACCATCTTGCGCAGGTTTCCGCGGCTGTAACCCTCGGACTTCTTACCCACACCGGAGGTCCAGGTGACCCCGGCGTCGTACTGGTCGTTCAGCACCGCGACGACAGCCTGCTCGTGGCCGCCCCCGAAACCGGTCTTGGAGAAGAATTCCTTCGGATCGTAGCCCTGTGCCTTCAGCTCATAGGCCGGTACCAGATAGCCCGAGGTCGAATTCGGGTCTGCGAAGGCCAGGGTCTTGTCCTTCAGGTCCTCAAGTGTCTGGTAGGGGCTGTCGGACTTGACGTACATGACCGAGTAGTAGCCCAGCGATCCGTCGACCTGCTCTGTGGTGACCAGGGGTTCGACCGCCTCCGGATCCTGGATCGAGATCCCGGCATAGGCGGAGGAGCCGAGACCGGCGTATTCCAGGTTCTTGGAGATCAGGCCCTGCATCACGCCGGCATAGTCGGACGCCGGGTACAGTTCGACCGGAACCTCGAGGCGGGCCTCCAGCAGATCCTTGAAGCAGCTGTAGTTCTTGAGACGGTCGGCCTCGTTCTCGCCACCCAGGATCCCGACGCGGAACACCGGAATGGCCGTCCGCCAGTCGTCGGCGGCGATGGTGGGGGAGGAAACGAAGGGGAGGGCCGCAAGTGCCGTGACACCGGCAAGGGCGGCACCCAGGGTACGACGTGCAATCATCGTGATCTCCTGAAGGCTGGTTGGTGGGAATTCGCGTTTGGGGACAGGGTGGCGGGACCCGGTATGGGTCAGGCGACCGCCGATCGTCGAGCCTCGGCCGTCCCCTTGGTCGGGCTCGTATAAGGAAGGGTTCCGGGCAGGGAGGTTGAGGTGACGCTTTCGCTGAGCGCCTCGTCCAACCCGTCGACACCGTAGATTTCGCGGGCCTGTTCGGGCGTCAACTCGTCGGGCAACCCGTCGAACACGACCTTGCCATGGGCCATGCCCACGATCCGGTCGCAATAGGCTCGGGCGGTATCCAGAGTGTGAAGGTTGCAGACCACGGTGATCCCTTCCTCCTGGTTGATGGTCCGCAAGGCGTCCATCACGATCGAGGCGTTGCGCGGATCCAGTGAGGCAATCGGCTCATCGGCGAGCATGATGCGGGGTTCCTGCATCAGGGCGCGGGCGATCGCCACCCGTTGCTGCTGGCCGCCGGACAACGTATCGGCCCGCTGCAGGGCGGTCTGGGCCATGTCGAGCCGGTCGAGGGCGCGAATGGCGAAGGCCCGTTCGGCCTCGGAGAAGCGCTTGAGCATGCTGTTGAGCACGCCGTGATAGTTCAACCGTCCGAGCAGCACATTGGTGATCACGTCGAGCCGGTTCACCAGATTGAACTGCTGGAAAATCATGGCGCATTGGGCGCGCCAGGCCATCAGTTCACGCCCCTTCAACGCACTGACATCGCGGCCTTCAAACAGGACCTGGCCACCGGTCGGCTCGGCCAGCCGATTGATCATCCGCAGCAGGGTGGATTTCCCGGCACCCGAACGCCCGATGACTCCGACCATCTGGCCGTTGGGGATCGAAAGACCAACTTGGTCGACCGCCGTGACCTCTCCGAAGCGTTTTTCGAGACCGCGAAGCTCAAGCATGGGCGCGCACCGCTCTGTTGATTGACCAACATCACCCGCGGAGCGTCCACCCATTGAT
>CALAHL010000845.1 GCA_937891725.1 uncultured Rhodospirillaceae bacterium
TTGATACGATCCGTTCCGTCAGTGCCATGAACGAATCATTCAACCTGGGCGCTTACTAGATGATTGGGCAGCACCAATTCTGCGTGACGCCGGCGCAGGAAGTGCTCTTCGATAGGGAGCTGTCGAAGCTGGAGTGTTTTCGCAGTGCTACTGCGGTCAGGCTGTCGCCTCTGCTGCCGGAAGAATTCGTTCTCGCCGCCAATTACATGAAGTCGTTTCCGCAGCATGCCTTTCGTGTTACCAACGGCTTGCGCGGGGGATCCGGGTACCTGCTTTCGCCCACATGCTGCTATCCGGTGTTCTCGCACCTGAGCGGCAAGATGTTGACGAAAAGGCACATTTTCACCCACAAAAACCAGTGTTACCGCCAGGAGGAATACATCAAGACCGGCGAGCGACAATCCGCATTCCTCATGCGCGAATTTGTAGCCTTCGATCCCAATATCGAGCTCCTAAGAGCGTGGATAGACGACGTAAAGGTTCTTGTAAGCGGTGTTTTAGTTCGGTTTGGATTGGCTCCGTCTCTGGAAGTGGCAAGCGACCCCTTCTTCAATCCGGATGATTACAAGCACAAGATCCAGAGGGAGGAGAAGCTCAAGACAGAGTTTGTCATCGACGGGCTGGCCGTTGCGTCCGTCAATCTTCACTTACGTTCGTTTACTAACGCATGCTCAATCCGGGACCCACAGGGACAACCGCCCTACAGCGCGTGCTTCGGTCTTGGTTATGACCGGCTTGCTTATGTTCTGAACAGATATGGGCTAAGCGAACAAGCGCTCGGCGGAGACGCGAGCCAGGAGGCAGACGCGTGAGCAAAGGCATCCGGTTCCCGGCAATACCTCGGTCGAGTGGCGTACCATTCATCAAGATGCATGGGGCTGGCAACGACTTCGTCGTGATCGACAGCCGTGGCTCCAGATATAACGTTCAATGCGAACTCGCTGTCTTGATGGGTGATCGCCATCGCGGCATAGGGTTCGACCAGTTGGCTGAGCTTCTGGACCCTCAAGTAACCGGTGTCGATCTTCGTCTCCGCTTCTGGAATGCGGACGGCAGTCTGGCGGAGGCTTGTGGCAATGCCACCCGATGTGTAGCCTCGCTTCTGTTCGACGAGGACGCTTCGAACACCCGCTTGAAGATCGAAACACCGCGTGGCATTCTTTCAGCGGAAAGGCGCCAAAACCAGATCTGGGTGGACATGGGCGCGCCCCTGTTCGACTGGGAGGAGGTTCCATTAGCCCGGCCCCTCGACACCCGGGCATTGCCGATTGCGGGTGAGCCGGATGCAGTTAGTATCGGCAATCCCCATTGCGTCTTCTTCGTCGAGGACGCCGACTGCGTGAGATTGGAGCAACTTGGCCCGTTGATGGAAAATGACGCGTTGTTTCCCGCGAAAACCAATGTCGAATTCGTCAGCCTTGTATCGGAAAATGTGTTGAGGATGCGAGTATGGGAGCGCGGGACCGGGATTACACTTGCCTGTGGATCTGGCGCCTGTGCGGCCGCTGTCTGTGCGCATAATCGTGGGCTGACAGATCACAGGACCAAGCTGCTCGTGGATGGTGGCCAACTGGAAGTCGATTGGACCCACGAAAGTTTGTGGTTGACGGGGCCGGTATCCAAGGTTTTTTCCGGTATGTTTTTCTCATGAATTTTTAGTGCAGAGCCGGTGCGGCATGACGACGCCTACCGGTCTCACAAAACACTTACCAGCACTCGGCGTTGTGGCGGCAATAGGAGGCGGAAATTTCTATTAATTTTCTTGCGCTTATGGGTGTTACACTCGTTGCGACAATCAGCCCCGGACCGGGAACCATGACGATCGCCAACGCGTCCATGCAGAACGGCAGGGCTTCCGGCTTGGCGACGGCCAGCGGCATCCTCACGGGATCCGTCCTCTGGTCGTGCGCGGCTGCCTTCGGACTGGCTGCGATCATGGCGGCTAGTCCCTGGACGTTCGAGCTGATCCGCTATGTCGGCGCGACATATCTCCTGTATCTGGCCTTCAAGGCCGCCCGTGCGGTTTTTGGAGAGGTGGCGACCGGACGTGACGTGCGGGAAACCCGCTCGCTGAAAACCGCCTACCTGCAAGGAATTGCCATCCACCTCACTAATCCCAAGGTCATATTGTCATTCGCATCGGTCTATTCGGTCTTTACGCCACCCGGCACGGCCGTCGGCACGCTATTGCTCGCGGTCCTATTTCTCGGACTACAGAGTGCGACCGTCTTCTTCGCCTATGCTTTTCTGTTTTCGATCAAGGGTGTGGTGGATTTCTACAAGCGCATGTATCGCTGGTTGGAAGGCGCGTTCTGCTTGGTCTACGCAGCCGCAGGTCTTGCGCTTCTCCTCCACGCGTTCTGAAGGGCAGAAATTGATGCCAGAAACTATAGATCGTGACGATCGGCAGGTTTACGTGAACGGCGCGTTCGTGCCGGCGAGCGAGGCGACGATTTCCGTCTTCGACCGAGGCTTCCTGATGGCCGACGCGGTTTATGAGGTGACCGCGGTGGTGGGCGGCAAGCTTATCGACTTGACGGGCCATATGAACCGCCTGCATCAGTCGCTGGAGGCCCTTGAGATTCCCGACCCGCTTTCGCTGAATGCCTGGAGAGAGCTTCACAAAGCAATTGTGTCGAGAAACAGTCTGGCCGAAGGCCTAGTTTATGTGCAGGTAACCCGGGGTTCCACCGGAGATCGCGATATCGCGCGACCTGAAGCGGATCCTTCGCCGACTGTCGTGCTGTTCTCGAGATCAATCCCGGGGTTCATGAGCCCGTTGTCAATGCACACTGGCCTGAAGATCATTTCCGTTCCCGATCTTCGATGGGGCCGCTGCGATATTAAGAGCGTGCAACTCATCTATACCTCTATGGCCAAGCTCATAGCAAAGAGGGCGGGCGTAAACGACGTCTGGTATGTGGACAATGGCATCGTAACGGAGGGGACGTCGCACAACGCGGGCATCGTGGTCGGACGCGAGATCATAACGCATCCCGCCGACGCTGGCATCCTACCCGGCGTTACTAGGGCAGCGTTCATCCGGCTCGCTCGGGAAGAGGGGTATTCGGTCAACGAGCGAGGCTTTACGCTGGAGGAGGCCTATGCCGCATCCGAGGCTTTTGCCACCGCCGCGATGTCCTATTTTCTGCCAATTGTCCAGATCGATGGCAGGCCAATCGGGAATGGCAAGCCGGGAGACACCGTCCGCAAACTCAGAAAAATTTACGTAGAAGAAGCGTTGAAATATGCCGAGTGAGGTGGGAAGGGGGGCTTCGATTGTCCTCTAGTGTTCGCCACCTGACGGACGATTCCCATTCTCGATGCCTTGTGCCATGCTCGGTGGATGAGACGAGATGATATCTGCCTTTACCTTGGCCCCGCTGATCGTGCGCAGCTTGAAGCTCTGCGGACGGATCGAAACACGTCTTGCAAGGTTGTCTGGCGGGCTGGAATCGTGCTTGCGACAGCAG
>CALAHL010000846.1 GCA_937891725.1 uncultured Rhodospirillaceae bacterium
TGGAAGGCCATGTTGATACATACGCCGATCAGCGAAAGCGTGACCATCAGCAGGATGATCGTGCCGGTATTGCTTGCCACAGCCCCGAACTGGGACTCGGCCGCATCGGCAAGGAAACCGTCAGCGGTTCCAACCATCCAGCTGACGATGCTCATTACCAGGTGCCTTGGGTTTCGCAGATATCCTGGACGTCGCGGGCGATCTGGTTCTGCTCGTTCCGAAGGGCCAATTGGGCCTGAGTGTGCTCCGCCTGCGTGCTTGTCGCGAACCGTTCCTCGTACTCGGCCGAGGCTGCATCCCATGACGGGAAGCGGACATCACAGCCGCAATCGCCGGTTTCCTCGATCGCCTCCCATGACCGCAGCTCGTAGAGCCGCATCAGCGTCAGCGCCTTATAGGCCTCGCGCGGGTGGACCTCGTCCATCCAGGTCGGGCGAGCGGGCCGGTCGTTGCAGATCCGGTATTGCTGGGGAGACATGGTCACGGTGAGGTCATTCGTGACCTGCGGCGCGGTCTGGGCCGCGAGGGGAGCGGCCAGCAGGGTGACAACTGCGGCGAGGGTAATCTTGCGCATGGGAAGTTCCTTTCGGGTCATTCGGCCGCGACAGCGGGGCGCTTGGTGCCCCCGGTTCCGGCGGTGTTCTGATCTGGATGCCTTGCCTGCCCCGGCAGGAAGAACTCGGTGATGCCGCGCGCGCCATTATGACGGCCGGCCTGGATGATCACGTCGATGGAGCCTTCGATGTAGTCGACCATATCGGCATAGGTCATCGGCACATCGGTCTTGAGGGCGGCGATGGCGAGGCGGCGGACGGCCAGTTGCGGGGTCTCGGCATGCAGCGTTGTGAGCGAGCCGCCATGCCCGGTGTTGATCGCCTCGAGAAAGGTCATGGCCTCGCGGCCCCGGACCTCCCCCAGCACGATCCGGTCGGGCCGCATGCGCAGGGTCGAGGCCAAAAGCACATCGGCGCTGCGGGCCTCGGTGTCGCGGTCGGCAATCAGGGTTACGGCGTTTGGCTGTTCGGGGCGCAGCTCCGCCGCCTCCTCGATGGTGATGATCCGCTCCTCGGGTGGGATAAGCGAGAGGATCTTGCGCGCCGCGACCGTCTTGCCGGTCGAGGTGCCCCCCGAGACGATCATGTTGAGCTTGTTCTCGACGCAGAACCGCAGGGATGCACCGATGTCGCCGGAAGCCACCACATCGCGCAGGGCGGCATTCCGTTCGCGGCGCAGGCCTTCGAGGCTGCGCTCCTTGCCATAGAGAAACCCGAGCTTGATCACCTCCAGCGGCAGGGAGGAGAAGAACCGTAGCGAGATGGAAAACCCGCCTTCAACGGCGGGAGGCTGGATCACCTGCGCCCGGATCGGACGATCCCGATAGAGGATCGAGACCGAGACGATGGGCTTCTTGGTGCTGAGCGTGGTTGAGGCGGCCGAGGCGATCTGGTTGCCGAGGTCCTTGATCTCGGTCTGGGTCAGCGGCGTGCCAAGACCTCGCATGAAATGATCGCCCTGGAACTCGCCCCAGGCCTGTCCGTCGGGGTTGATG
>CALAHL010000847.1 GCA_937891725.1 uncultured Rhodospirillaceae bacterium
GGGACCGACCAACTCGTCGTCAATCCACCGAGACTGACCGGCTGGCCCGCAATCACCCTGGCGTTCGGGCTCATCGTGACCGTGCAGGGGTTCGAGACCTCCCGCTATCTGGCGGCCGAATACAGTGCGGAGACGCGAATCCGATCGATGCGGGTCGCGCAACTGCTCTCAACGGCGATCTATATGATTTATATCGGCCTCTTGGCGTTTCTGTTTCCGCCGAAGACGGTTCCGCTGAACGAGACCGCGATCATCGACATGATGGGGATCGTTGCCCCCATCCTTCCGGTCCTGCTGGTCGCCGCCGCCTTAAGCGCGCAGTTCAGTGCGGCAGTCGCCGACACCAACGGCTCGGGCGGACTGATTGCCGAGCTCAGCCGGGGACGGATCAGCCCGCGCGTGGGTTACACCCTGCTGGTGGGCATCGGCCTGCTGTTGACCTGGACGGCGAATGTCTTCGAGATCATCAGCTACGCCTCCCGTGCCTTCGCGCTTTACTATGCTCTGCAATCGGCGATCGCCGCTTCGGTCGCCTGGCACCAACCGGGGCATCGCATCCGCAGTTTGCTGTTTGTCGCACTCACAATATTGGGCGCTGCGGTGACCGTTTTCGGAACGCCGGTCGAATAGGGTTGCCGCAGGGTTTGACATTCCGCAGGGCATCCGTATAACCCGACGCTCATTCCCGAGAACGTGGGACGGGCTGTCATGCTCGCGCCCCGGCCCGGACGGCGATCAGATGCCGCTCCGGTAAACCCTATCGGGACAATTTGCCGAGACGGCCTAAGCCGCCGGCGCAAGAAGCGAGGAGCATGGCATATGGCCAAGCGTATTGCAGCCAAGCATAAGATTGACCGCCGTCTGGGCGTCAATCTCTGGGGTCGCCCCAAATCCCCGATCAACAAGCGGGAATACGGTCCGGGTCAGCACGGTCAGCGCCGCAAGAAGCCGTCGGATTTCGGCATTCAGCTGATGGCGAAGCAGAAGCTGAAGGGCTACTACGGCAACATCGGCGAGAAGCAGTTCCACAAGTACTACCAGGAAGCCGGCCGCCGGAAGGGCGATGCCGGGGAGAATCTGGTCGGTCTTCTGGAGACCCGTCTGGACGCCGTCATCTATCGGATGAAGTTCGTCCCGACCGTGTTTGCCGCCCGCCAGTTCGTGAGCCATGGCCACGTCAAGGTCAACGGCCGCAAGGTCAACATCCCCTCGTTCCTGTGCCGTGAAGGCGACGTGGTCGAGATCAAGGAAAAGAGCCGGGAGCTGCCGCTGGTGCTCGAGGCCGTTCAGTCGAACGAGCGCGACGTCCCCGATTACGTCGAGGTAGACCACAACAAGATGACCGGCACCTTCAAGCGCATCCCGAAGCTGGAAGATGTGCCCTACCCGGTTCAGATGGAACCGAATCTGGTGGTCGAGTTCTACTCGCGCTAACCGGCTTCACATAAGATTTCAAGCGGCCGTCCCGATTTCGGGGCGGCCGTTTTCGTTTTGGCCATTGCGTGCCTAAACTGCCACCAAATCGAACAACGCCTCATAAGGAAACGTCCAGATGCCCGAATCCATTGCCCCGACCCAGGCCGCGATCGACGAGCTTGCCCC
>CALAHL010000848.1 GCA_937891725.1 uncultured Rhodospirillaceae bacterium
GTATGGGCCCGTTCGGACCGTCAGGATTCGAACGGGCCATGCCGCTATGTGGTTCGGTTGATCGCGAACGAGCCGGCATTGCTGGACTTATAGGCGCCGTAACCGCGGATCGGTTTGCCCGGGGAGGTCGGTGTTTGGCCCTGGATGCCACGCGCCTTCTTCACCCCGTCGATAATCATTTTGACCGCACGGTCGGTGGCATCCTGGGCCGCTTTCAGCGCCAGCATGTTTTCAGACAATGCCTCGCGGAAGCGGGCATACAAGGTCCGCAGTGCACCGCGTTCCTCAACACTCAGCGCGGAAAGGACGGTGGCGTCTTTCCGCAGCTCGGTCTGGCATTGGTCATAGGCCTTGCCCATAATGGCTTTGTGCTGTTGGAGTTCCTCAAGCTTGCTGTAGTCGCGTGCCTTAAGCACGTCGATTTCGCGGCGCATCAGGGTCATCAACTGCGTCATTGTATCCACAAACTGCTCAACAATATTACGCGTTGCCATCACTTAACCTCCTGAAGTTGAAATAGTTCCCGTTCGATCACACTGGCGATCCCGATGCCGCCACGACCTGCGATCGACTTGCTGATTTCGTCGAGATAGTGGGTTTTCCAAACGCCCTCGGCCGAGCCGCCCCCGAACATGCCTTCACCGTTCCCGATGTTCTTGAACATATGCGAGACCATCTGACTGATGAACGTTGCCTCGAAGCTCACAGCGGCTTTGCGGATTTGTTCCCGGTTGCCGGACTGAGTGGCAGCGTCGATCGCGGCGCGCTGATTGGCGCTTGCGTTGGCGGCGCGGGCCAGATCCATCTGGCCGACACCGGGCATGTCCATTTGGGAGAGGCTGGTCATGGTGGTTATCCTTGCCGTCTGGCCTTAGAGAACTTCGAGTTCGGCTTGCAGGGCGCCGGCCGCTTTGATCGTCTGCAGGATCGAGATCATGTCGCGCGGGCCGACCCCCAGGGCGTTCAGACCGTCCACCAACTGCTGGAGCGTCACGCTTTCCGAGAGGATGCTCAGGCGGTTGTCACTATCGTCGTCGATCTCGATCTGGGTCCTCGGAACCGTCACCGTGTCACCGGTTTCAGAGAACGGCTGCGGTTGGCTGACCTGTGCGGTCTCGGTGATCCGGATCGTCAGATTGCCCTGGGCAATAGCCACCGTGCTGATCCGGACATTCTCACCAATCACGATCACGCCGGTCTGCTCGTCGATCACCACCTTGGCAATGTTGTCCGGTGTGACCCGCAATTGCTCTATATCGGTGACTAGGCCGACCGCGTTGTTCCGATAGGCGTCCGGGATCACCATGCGGACCGTACCGCTATCAGAGGGTTGGGCCACCGGCCCGCCCAGGAAGGTGTTGATTGCCCGGGCGATCCGACGTGATGTGGTGAAGTCCGGGTTCCGGAGCGACAGACGGACGGTTTCCATCTGATTCATGTCGAACGGAACTTCGCGTTCCACGATGGCACCGTTCGAGATCCGTCCCGCAGTCGGAACACCTCTCGTCACGGTCTCCGCAGCGCCACCGGCTGAGAAGCCGCTTACCGCAACAGGGCCTTGGGCAACCGCGTAGACCTCGCCATCCGCGCCAACCAGCGGCGTGACCAGCAGCTGGCCGCCGAGGAGGCTTTCCGAGTCGCCGATGGCGGAAATCGTGACGTCGATCCGAGTGCCCTGATTTGAAAACGGGGGCAGAATTGCGGTGACCATGACCGCGGCCACGTTATCGGTGTCCAGATCGTCGTCGCGGGCGTTCACACCAAGACGCTCCAGCATGCCGACCAAGCTCTCTCTGGTGAAGATCGCGCTGTCCAGACTGTCGCCGGTGCCGTTCAGGCCAACCACCAGGCCGTAACCGATCAGCAGATTCTCTCGAACACCTTCGAAATCCACGATGTCCTTGATCCGGGTCTGGGCCGAAACTGGAGCTGCAGCCAAGATCAAGGAGATACCCAGCGTTGTCGCCGCCAGTGTGGTGAGGATTTTGCCTAGCTTGATCATCGCTCTATCCTGCGGTGTCAGTGGTTTCTTACCGGTGTGATCCGATCTCTGGAACAGATATGCGAGAACTGTGCCAACATTGCCTGCTTGAATGACCGCCAAAAAAAAACCTCGTTTCTGGGGGCCGCATTGGGGCATCGAAACACAGCGAGTCACATGTTATATATTACTGGTGATTCGAGGGGTTATGGCCACGCTATGAAGATTGACCCGACCAAGGTCGCCGGGGTGTCGCAAACGCGGCGGTCCGATAAATCCAAAAAAGCCGGTTCGTCGGCGTTCAGCGATTTGTTGGGCGAGACGTCGGACACTGGGTCCGCGCGTCAAACTTCGGCGACCCAAAATGTCGAACATGTCTTTGCGGCTCAAGAGGTTGGTGATCGGGAAGGCAGTGCGCGGAAGGCGCGCGAACGCGCCGAAGAGATGTTGGAGAAGCTTGAGGATATCCGAACCGGTCTGTTGTTGGGCGGGATCCCGACGGACAAGCTCAAGCAGCTCGCACTCGTCGCCCGTCAGCAGCGGGAGGAGTTCACCGATCCCCGGCTCACAGAAATCCTTAACGATATTGAGCTCCGCGCGCGTGTCGAATTGGCCAAATACGACCCATCATCTTAAATTTGTCACGAATTCAGTGCCTTAGGAGCGCTTGCAGGCGCGCGGGGGCGAACATATACTCCGCGCCGTTTCCGGGGGTGGAAATGCGGGAAAGCCCCCAGTTGTCTTGCTATCCGCGTGGAGGCTCTGGATGCGCGTCACCCTGCCGCCGGACTACGCTCCGTCGGACGACGAAGAGTTCATGAACGCCTATCAGCTTGAGTATTTCCGCCAGAAGCTGCTGCGCTGGCGGGCGGAGCTGGTCCAAGAGGCGACCGACACCCTTAGCAATCTGACCGAACAGAATTTGCAGCAACCTGACATGGCTGATCGGGCCTCACTCGAAACCGAACATGCAATTGAATTGCGGACTCGGGATCGGGAGAGGAAGCTGATCAGCAAGATCGACTCGGCCCTCAAACGGATCGAGGATGGCAGCTATGGCTATTGCGAGGAGACCGATGAGCCGATCGCGCTTCGTCGCCTTGAAGCCCGTCCGATCGCGACGCTGAGTCTGGAAGCCCAGGAACGGCACGAGCGGATGGAGCGGACCCATCGGGATGAGTAGCAGCGGTCGAATTGACCGCTGAAAGATCGATGCAGACTGGAAAGGCCGCCCGTTTTGGGCGGCCTTTCGCGTTTTGGCGGGCTCTCCGTGAGGGCGGAGGAGAGGAGGGAGTGCCTCGCCGAAGTCCTTCCGTCCTTAGAAGGGCATGATCACGTCGAGGACCTGGCTGCCGTAGCGCGGCTGCTGCACATCGGTCAGCTGACCGCGTCCGCCATAGGAGATCCGCGCTTCCGCCATCTGGTCGTAGTTGATGGTGTTGGTGGATGCAATGTCCTGGGGGCGGATCACGCCGCCCACGACAATCTCACGGACTTCGAAGTTGACCCGGACCTCTTGCCGTCCGTACAGGACAAGATTGCCGTTCGGCAATTTCTGCGTGATGACGCCGGCGACCCGAAGATTGATTTCTTCCTCACGACCAACAACGCCCGACCCGACATTGCTGGTATTGGAGCCGAGACTGAGCAGGTTGTCGCCGGTCACGGCTTCCGGGAAGACCTGGCCGAGCGCGCTTTCGTAACCGAAGAAGCCGCCCAGGTTCGCCGCATCGCTGTTGGCCCGTGTCCGCGTGGTGGTGTTGCTGACATCGGCTGTATCGTTGATCTCGACCACCACGGTGATGATATCGCCGACGTCGCTGGCCCGCTGGTCCTTGAAGAACGCGCGGCTGCCTTCCTGCCAGAGCGAATTCGCCTGTCGAGTCGCGACCCGGGGGGCCGGCATCGGCATCGAAACCGGCTGATATCCGGCCTGATCCGTCGGATCTGCGATCTTGGTCATCTCTGGTGCCTGGCCGATATTCGCCAGCCGATCCATGGCACTGCATCCTGAAAGGGTGATCATCGACAGGGCGATCACTGCGGAGACGCGTGCCATACGAGGCAGGTCTTTTGAGCACTGTGTCTGTGACATTCTATCCTCCATCCGCGCCCGCGGGCGCGTCCTCATTGTGGTAGCCGTCGTTCTCCGGCCCTCACCGGATCTGCGCGTATTGCGCAGGGCGAACGATCACTGTGTCTGGGCTTGCGACTTGAGCTTCGACGGTCCTGCGGCTTTGGGAGTTGCGCACGCGGATCACGTCGCCCCGTGCACCCCTCTGTAAGGCGCTACCGCGCGCCGTCAGGGTCATTTTTCCGTTCTGGAGCAGAATGGTGACCACGTCGCCCTTCTGCACCAGGTAGTCCGGGACCACGTCGGTCATCCGGATCGGCTGACCGCTAGCGATCGGGCGCCTTGGGGTTTGACCCACCAACTCGCCGAGCTGGGAAATTGCCGTGGTGGTGGCGCGCCGGGTCGAGACCCGCTGCCAAGCAATATCGCGCTCGGCAATGATTTCACCCGGCATCATGTGCCGGTTCAGAACTGGCAAATCCACCATGGCCTCCACCCGACCTGCGACCTCGACCTGGCGTCCGGAAGCACCGGCAGCGGTCAGGGTTGCGCGGAACCGGTTAGAGCGCGCGTCGAAATCCAAATTGCTGACGATGACTTGGAGATCTTCGCCCGCGGGCACATGCAGATCCAACGACCGTTCGAACACGCTCACGTCGAAGTCCCCGCCGATATACTGCTCGGCAATGGCACCCGAGATGGCCCGTTCCACCACCGACATCGGGATCGACTGGCTGTCACGGGTGACCACCGTCCCCTGATTTGGATCTGATGGTGCCCAGTAAAGCTTGGCCTGACGGGTGATATGGCTCAGCTGACGTGCGCTGAAGGCCAGGGTCGATCCCGGCGCCGGAGCGTCCGAGATCGCCATGTCCTGGGTGAACGGGACATTGGTGAAGAGATCCGAAAGGTAGACCTGGTCGCCCGCCACATTTGCCCGCTGCTTCAGGATCAACGGGGCGGCGGGCGCACCGGTGTCGACCGCATTGCCTGCGAGAGCTTGCCGGCTGTCGCCGATCGCGGCCGTCAGGGCCAAGGCCGCGACCAGGCCTGCGAGCAGGGCGCTGGAGCGTTTGGTCCGTCCGGCGCCGGTGGTGGGTTGCGTGATCATCTCTCGGCTCCCTCCGTTTTGGCGGTTAGCGGACGTTGTTGATGGTGGACATCATCTGATCCGAGGTCTCGATGACCTTGGAGTTCAACTCGTAGGCGCGCTGAGCCGTGATCAGGTTGGTAATCTCTTGAACCGGATCCACGTTCGAGGACTCAACGAACCCCTGCTGGATGCTGCCGAAGCCGATACCGCCAGGAACACCGGTATTGGCGGCACCCGAGGCGACGGTTTCAAGCAACAGGTTTTGCCCGATTGCATTCAGGCCGGCCACGTTCTGGAAGGTGGCGAGCTGCAGCTGACCGACATTGGTCTCGTTGATCTGGCCATCGATCTGGGCGAAGACCTGCCCGCTCTCGTTGATGGTCACGGAGATCGCATCGGCTGGTATGCTGATGCCGGGCTGAACCTGGTACCCGTCGGGGGTCACCAGTGTGCCGTTCTGGTCCAGCTGCAGAGAGCCTGCCCGGCTGTAGCCGGTGGTGCCGTTCGGCAGGTCGATCTGTAGGAAGCCTTCGCCTCTGATTGCAATGTCGAACTCGTTGCCGGTGGAGATCAGCGATCCCTGCTCGTTGATCCGATAGGTGGCGGCCGTCTTGACGCCGACGCCCAGCTGAATGCCTGACGGAACGGTCGTTCCTGCGTCGGAGGAATTGGTGCCGACCCGGCGCTGGTCCTGATACAGAAGGTCCTGGAACTCGGCCCGCTGGCGTTTGTAGCCCGTGGTGTTCATGTTGGAGATGTTGTGGGAGATAACTTCCACGTTCAGGGCCTGAGCCGCCATACCGGTGGCGGCGATGTTGAGTGACTGCATGGTCTTCTCCTTGATCGGCGGTGCCGGTGGTCCGGTGCGCCGTTTCCTCTCCGGTGATCGTCCGGGGGCCTAGTGCCACCCGATCGCCGTCCTCGTTAGCCGCTCTGCAACGGACGTGCCAAACGCTGCGCAACCTGTTTCTGGCGCTCGTTTTCCTGGTCCATCAAGCGTTTGACCGATTCATAAGTTCGGTGGATTTCGATCATCTCGGTCATCTCTACGATCGGGTTCACGTTTGAGGTTTCGAGCGAGCCTTGAATGACCCGCGTGTCTTCGGCCGGCTGAGGGGGCTCGTCGCTGATGAACATGCTATCGCGAGACGCCTTCAGGTCTTCCGGATTCTGGAATTCGACCACGCCGAGGCGTCCGATTTCGACGTCGTCGTAGGTGATCGAACCGTCGCCCGCGATGTTCAGCGAAGTTCCGCCGCCCGGAACGACGATCGGTCTTGCTTGGTCGTCCAGGACAAGATTGCCCTGCTGGGTGACCAGACGGTTCTGATCGTCCAAGGCAAATGAGCCGTTGCGGGTGTATTTGACCGAGGCCCCGTCATCGACCTGGAAATAGCCTTGGCCCCGCAGCGCAACGTCCATCGAGTTGCCGGTAACCTTGAAGCCACCTTCCTGGAGATCCAAGGCGGTGCTGATGTCGATGACAAAAGCCAGTTTTTCGCCGTGCCGAATACGTTCGTTATAGGCCTGATTGATGTTGATCTGCCGCTTGAAGGCCGTGGTATCCATATTCGCGATGTTGTTCGCGACCACGCCGATTTCGCGCCGTAACTGGGCTTGCCGTGACAGACCGATATAAATCGGGTTTTCCATCGTCTTGCTCCGTACCGTATGTCAGATGCCGCGTCGGTTGATCCGGCTGCGGTCCGCTTCGGATTGAGCTATGCAGAGAGTGTGCCAAGTCCCATAGTCGTGGTGCGAGCGGCGCGTCCCGCCGTTCGCATATGTCCTGGAGCCCAGGTAGGATGTGCCTCGTTCGCGTCAAAATGTGCCGATAACGTAGATGTTTGACTCAGATTGGCAGATCGCTTCCGATTCCTCGCTGAATCACCTATGATTCCAAGGTGATTCGCTGATCGGCACAGGGTTTGCTTTATCGTGACGATCAAGGTCCGCCGTCATGGGGCGCGCGGAACCAAGCGTGCGGCGCTGTGTGAATGTCTTGGTTCAACGACGATGTTCACCTAGCGCCTAAGAGGAGGCAACGATGGCTGAGGAAGCCCTCGAAGACGGCTTTGAAGAAGGTGGAGAGCCGTCAACCAAGAAGGTGAGCGGCAAGCGTCTCATC
The DNA here is from genome assembly GCA_937891725.1 of uncultured Rhodospirillaceae bacterium. Classification (GTDB taxonomy): domain Bacteria; phylum Pseudomonadota; class Alphaproteobacteria; order Thalassobaculales; family Thalassobaculaceae; genus JANSYC01. The sequence goes on from CALAHL010000848.1 coordinate 7,277, forward strand.
ATCGCGGCCGTAATTCTGCTTGTCTTGATTGGAGGTGGCGTCGGCGCTGCCTTGGTTCTCCTCGGCGGCGAAGAGCATCCGCCGGCGGAAGTCGTGGAAGGCGAAGCACCGCCGCCGCAACCGGTCGACACCCGTGCCTATTTCTTCGAAGTGCCGGACATGATCGTTAATCTCAACACCAATGGACGGAAATCGACGTTTCTGAAGATCAAGATCGCACTGGAATTGCAAAGCGCCGGCGATGCCGATCGGATCGACGAGGTTCTGCCTCGGATCGTGGACAATTTTCAAATCTATCTCCGAGAGCTTCGGGTTGATGACCTGGATGGTTCGGCGGGGATGTACCGCCTGCGAGAGGAATTGCTGCGTCGCGTGAACCTCGCGGCACGGCCTGTGCAGGTGGAAGACGTGCTGTTCAAGGAAATGCTCGTTCAATAACGGGCAGGACCGGCATCAATTCGGATTGGGCTGACGGGGATACGTCATGGCGAGTGAAGAGGATCTTGCGGCTGAATGGGATGCCATGGGCGATGGCGACGAAGAGGAAGATGTCGGCTCCGCCAGAGTCCTAAATCAGGACGAAATCGACAGCCTGCTCGGCTTTGACGAGGCGGGCGGCGGCGAAGCCGACACCTCCGGCATTCATGCGATCGTCAATTCGGCGCTGGTGTCCTACGAACGCCTGCCGATGCTGGAGGTCGTATTCGATCGTCTGGTCCGGATGATGTCGACCAGCTTGCGGAACTTCACCTCCGACAACGTCGAAGTCTCGCTCGACAACATCACGTCGATCCGGTTCGGCGATTACCTAAACTCGATCCCGCTGCCGGCGATGCTTTCGGTCTTCAAGGCGGAGGAATGGGACAACTACGGCTTGCTGGTGGTGGACTCGGCCCTGATCTACTCGATCGTAGATGTGTTGCTGGGGGGACGGCGCGGAACGGCTGCGATGCGGATCGAAGGTCGGCCCTACACCACGATCGAACGCAATCTGGTTGAGCGCATGGTCAACGTCGTGCTGAGCGATCTGTCGGCGGCGTTCGACCCGTTGTCGCCCGTAACGTTCCGATTTGACCGGCTTGAGACAAATCCTCGGTTCGCGACGATCGCGCGCCCCGCCAATGCGGCGGTTCTGGCGCGCCTGCGGATCGACATGGAAGACCGCGGCGGCCGGCTCGAATTGATGCTGCCCTATGCGACGTTGGAGCCGGTACGCGAGCTTCTCCTGCAGATGTTCATGGGTGAGAAGTTCGGGCGAGACTCAATCTGGGAAACCCACTTGGCGAACGAGCTCTGGAACACGGATGTCGAACTTGAAGCGGTGCTGGACGAAATTGTCATGTCTCTGAACGAGGTGCTGAACCTCAAGCCGGGAAGCCGAATCTTGCTGAATTCCATGCCGAATTCGACAATTGATATGCGGTGCGGCAACGTCTCGCTGTTCGGCGGGAAAATGGGTCGGAAGAGCGGTAATATCGCGGTTCGCATCAGCCACCGCCTGCGCAAGATGTGAGGGCCAGGACGTGATATCGCTTTCCCTCGGTCTGGATATTTTACTGGTCGTTCTGCTGCTGGTCACGATTATCTATGCTGTGCTGTTGAGCCGGCGGCTATCCGCCTTGCGATCCGGCAAGGTGGATCTGGAAGGCTTCATCACGCGTATGAATGAGGCGAGCGCGCGGGCGGAGGCGAGTTTGAGCGGCATCAGGCAGGCCGCGACATCCGCCAAGGCCGAACTGGACCAGCCGGTGGCGAAGGCCCAGTCGTTGCGGGACGAATTGATGTTCCTGATCGATCGGGCGGACGCCGCGGGTGAGCGGTTGGCCAATGCCGGGTCCGCTGCGACACAACCTGCTCCAGAGGCGCGGCAAGCGTCGTCACGATCGGCACCACGTGGAATCGCGAAAGCACCGCCAACCCAGGCGCCACCGCATCGGAATGTCGGCGAAGACGAAACCGGCGCGCCAAGATCCAAGGCGGAACGGGATTTGATGAACGCCCTGAAGAATGCGAAATGAAGAGGATGCTGCCGATTATGCGTCGCATCGGTAAGACATATGAGATCAAGCCCCTACGATTGGGAGGCAGGCATCAATGACTTATGATCGAACGGGCCGAAAGGCCGCGCCAAAACCCGATACGGACGCCGAGGCAACCGGCGGTGGTGGGGCCGCGACGCCGAATGCTGCACGGTTGACCCGTGGAGCTCCGGCGTCCGGGGGACCACGACTTTCAGCCAGTGCTGCTCCGAAGGCTGCCGAGGTTCGAAACCGTGTAGCCACGCGAGATCGGATTTTCCGGCTGCGGGTTCTGCCGTTGACATTGCTGGTCGCGGTACTTGCTCTTGGCCTGAAAGTGGAAGTCCTGTGGGATCAGCGGAATGAAATCACCACGGCCCTGACGGTCGGGACACCGGCAATCGCAGCCGAAGGATCGTCGGAGGTGTTGCAGGCAGGATCCTCCGCACCGGTGCAAGTCGCTCAGGCGGCAAACGACGAGAAGGTCGATCCGTTCTCCCTCGGAAAATCCCAGATCGAGCTTTTGCAGGATCTTGCCAAGCGGCGGGAAGAACTTGAGGCCCGGGAACAGACCCTGATCCTGAGGGAAGGCCTGCTGGCGGCGGCCGAACATCGGATCGAAGGCAAGATCGAGGAACTCAAGACCGTGAAGGTCGAGATTGAAGCTTTGATCAAGGTCTATGACGAACAGGAAGAAAAAGAGATCGGTGAGTTGGTCTCTATCTACGAAAAAATGAAACCTAAAGATGCCGCAAGGATCTTCGATCAACTCGATATGGATGTGCTCCTGGATGTGCTTCAGCGCATGAAGGCGTCCAAAACGGCGCCGGTACTCGCTGCGATGGATTCCAACCGGGCTCAGGAAATCACCGTTCGGATCGCCGAGCGTCGGCAGATGCCGACAATCAACTAGCTTGCCGCTGGCGCGGCGGAGGGAGCTATCCCCTTCGGGAGAGACGATGACGAAAAGTGAGGCGGTTACGGTTTCCGAAGATCTGGATCTAGAGTTGGCGGCAACCGACAACGAGATCGGCGTCGCTTTCGACCGGATCGTTGATGCCACCACCCGTTTGATGGATATCGCAGTCGACCTCCCGGGCGAAGCTGCCGGTGCTGTGCATGAGGCGCTCGGCGAAATTCTAGAAGCGGCCGCCGCCCGCGACATAGCCGGCCAACGGTTGAGTAATGCTCGGAAAGCCGTTCGGTCGCTCTCGGGACCTGTTGAACTGCCGTCGGGACGGGATGACGATTGTCTTCTCAATGGACCGCAACGGGCTGGGGCAGCGCCCTCTCAGGACGCGATCGACGCAATGTTCTCCGATGCGCTGGATCTTGACGATCCCGAGGACGAAACGGATTCGCGCTGATGTCCACCCTGGCATCTCCCCCACCGAAGCCCCGCACGGATGCGGACAAAGGCAACAGCCTGACCCTGTTCCTGAGCCTGTTCTTGCTGTTGTTGGCGTTCTTCATCCTCCTGAATTCCATGTCCACCCTTGAGGAAGGCCGCAGCACAGAGGTGATGGAAAGCGTCAAGGAAGCCTTTCCCAGCAGCGTCCGTGCGCAGATGAAGGATAGCTTTCTCTCCGAGGACCCGGGTCAGATGATCGGGGAGGGCCTGCGCGCTCGACTTGGGACGGTCTTTCGAGAAACGCTGCCTTTGGTTGAGATCACGGCGGACCCGACTGGGAACCCCATGTATATCCGGGTGCCTGCGGAAGACATTTTTTCTCGGACAACCGGTCAGGTCACGCCAGCTGCTGAGGATCTCGCCCGACGTTTGACCCCGATCGTGGCGCAACCGCCGGCCGGAAGTGTGTTGTTCCTGGACATCGTATTCGGTCGAGATCTGTCGTTGGAGACCGCGCGGCAGACCTCTGTCCCTGATGCTGTGGTCTTTGCCGCGTCCAAAACGGTTGCACGGTTCGCGGAGATCGGTCTGCCAAACGACAGGATCAGCACCGGAGTGGAGCAGGGGGACCCCGATGCCGTCCGGTTCATCTTCCGGACGCGCGCCCTGCGTTCCGGTCCGGCAGGAGGCTGAGCTATGCCTGTCTCCCGCCACGCTCCCGTCGAGGTGCACAGCCCGATCCTCGGTAAACGTGCTGGTCGCAAATATGGCGGCGGCGCGAGTTGGCTTGTGACCTTTGTGGACCTTGTGTCCCTGATGCTGGCGTTCTTCGTGCTCCGGTTCTCGATGACGACCCTGGAAACCCCGCGCTACGAGGAGGCTGCCAGTTCGATCAGCATCACTTTGGGGCGGGAGGTCTCGATCGTGGAACAGGGACCACCGATCAAGGATGGGGTCCAGACCGAAACCAATGGGCGCGGGTTTCGGTTGGGGTATCTGGAACCTGTGCTCCGCGCGAAATTGGAGCGGGACCCGGTGCTGCGGACCGCACGGCTGGAGCAACGCGGCGACGAGTTGGTGATCTCCCTTCCGTCGGATCTTTTGTTCGAGTTGGGGCGCGCCCGATTGACGCCTGATGCGGACGCGGCGGTCCGGGAACTCGCGACCGCGCTCTCCAATTTGCCGAACAAGGTGGATGTCGTGGGACATGCCGACCCGCAGCCGATTACCGGCGCAAATGTGCCCTATCCGAACAATTGGGGATTGTCCTTGGCGCGGGCCGATGCGGTTGCGCGTGGTCTGATCATGGGTGGATACCCCTATGTGCCCGTTGTCGAGGGCCAGGGTGACAGTCGGTTCGCCGATACGGGGCTTACCCGCCCGGTTGAGGAGCGCTATGCCCTGGCGCGGCGGGTTGACGTGGTGATCCGTCCGGAACGTGCGCCGGAGCCCCGGCCATGATGGGTCTGCGAACCTTCACTCGGCATGTCTTTGTCGCGGCCGTCGGTTTGGCGGGGCTGATCGGACCGATGATGGCGCCTGCCCAAGCGGATCCGGTCGCGGTAGTCGGCAGTGCCGGTGACGGGTACGACCGTCTGATTTTTGCCTGGCCGAGCTCGATCGAATACACCGCCGAACGGTTTGGCGACCAACTGGTGATCCGGTTCTCACGCCCGATCGAGGCGGACATGTCCAACGCCGCAGCCCCCCTTGGTACCTACGTGTCGGGCGCGCGTCTCGGAAGCGACGGGCGCAGCGTTGTTGTGGATCTGACGGGAAACCATCGGCTGCGGGGATCGCGGAACGGCAATCAGATCATCATCG
>CALAHL010000849.1 GCA_937891725.1 uncultured Rhodospirillaceae bacterium
AACCGGTTGGTGCCGGGCAAGCGGGTCCGACACACCATGAATGCTCCGATCATCCTGCGGGACGGCAAGCTCTGGGGGGTGTTCGGGACGCCAGGGGCCGACAACCAGGTCCAGATCAATCTCCAGATCGCGGTCGCCATGATGGATTACGGGTACGACCCGCAGCAGGCCGTCGAAGCCGCTCGGTGGACAAGTTCGCAACCGGGCCAAGGGGCGAACTGGCCGCACGAGGGCGACTACAGCCTGACGATTGAGGACGGGTTTCCTAAGGCCAGCATCGACGGGCTGCGCGACCGAAGTCATGACCTGCGTTTGGTCCCACCTTTGGAGGGACCGTGCAGCGTTGCCTGCATCCGGGTTCTGGAGAACGGCACTCGCATGGCCGGAAGCGACCCCCGCCGAGACGGTTGGGCGGGCGCGTATTAGTGAATCGCGAGCTTGAATAGGATCTCACCCAATGACGTTGCTGGTTTTGGGGCTCGGCCTCTGGATGTGCGGCCATCTGATGAAGCGCCTGCTCCCCGGGCTACGAGCCGCGCTTGGGAGAACCGGCAAACCTGTCGTCGCGGTCATGATCGTGGCCGGACTCGTCCTGATGATCGTCGGATATCGAGCGACCGAGGCGGCGCCGATCTATGTGTTGCCGTTTTGGGTTTGGTATCTGAACAATGCCCTGATGTTGGTCGCCCTTGTCCTACTGGATGCCGGGCGGGTCAAAGGGGTTATCCGGACAAAAATCAGACACCCTATGCTGACCGGCGTGACCGTCTGGTCGGCAGCTCATTTGCTGGTCAATGGCGACATGCCGTCCGTCGTTTTGTTTGGCGGCCTAGGGATCTGGGCGCTGGCCGAAATGGCTGTGATCAATCGGTCCGAGGGAGCCTGGGCAAGACCCGAGCCCGGATCTCTCGCCCGCGACGCCAGGCTCGTCCTTATCGCCTCGGTTCTCTATGCGGTTATTGTCGCGATCCACGGATGGCTGGGATACGGCGTTTTCGTGGTGTTTTGAGACGGCCACCCCATATTGCACACGAGGTCTTGAGTTTGATCTGCTCGGGGCATACCGACGTACCATGGATAAGATGTGAAGCCGTATCGGTTTCTGGGAGGAAAATGACATGACTGACCAACGCGCCGTACTGGCAGGCGGCTGCTTCTGGGGAATGGAGGACTTGATCCGAAAGCTCCCTGGCGTGACCGCGACACGTGTCGGCTACACCGGCGGAGATGTTCCCAACGCGACCTATCGGAATCACGGCAGCCACGCCGAAGCGATTGAGATTATCTTCGACGACACAAAGACCTCCTATCGCAAGATCCTGGAGTTCTTCTTCCAGATCCATGATCCCAGCACCCTCAATCGCCAAGGCAACGATCGCGGGCTCTCCTATCGCTCGGCAATCTACTATGTCGATGATCAGCAGAGGCTGACGGCGCAGGAAACCATCGCGGATGTGGACGCCAGCGGGATCTGGCCCGGCAAGGTCGTCACCGAAGTGGAGCCCGTGGGTCCGTTCTGGGAGGCCGAGCCCGAGCATCAGGACTACCTGTTGCGCATCCCCAACGGCTACACCTGCCATTTCGTCCGGCCGAACTGGGTCCTCCCCGTCCGGGCTGCGGCCGAATAGCCGGGCGGATCAGCCGTAATCGATGGGGGTCGCGTCGCGACCCTCCCGATGCCATTGCCAATAGGCGTCCTTGAGCCGAGCGGAAACCGGACCGGGACGGTCGTTGGTCAGAATGGTCCCGTCGATCCGTGACGCAGGCATCACGCCGCCGGCGGTGGTCGACGTGAAAATCTCGTCGGCGTCGCGGAGTTCATCTGCCGAGATCGCCCGGATCTCCCACGGCATCCCCAGTTCGTCGCACAGATCGAACACGGTCTGACGGGTAATTCCCTCCAGCGCACCGCGGTCCGGCGAGACGACAACGCCGTTCTTGACCATAAAGACATTGAAGCCCGGGCCTTCGGTCACCAGACCGTGGCCGTCGAGCAGGACCGCGTTGTCGGCCCCCGCATCCTCCGCTTCAAACATCGCCTTCACCAGGTCGCCCCAATGAAAATTCTTGATTGTCGGATCGACACTCTCGGTCGGAATGCGTGGCGTCTTGGCGATAATCAGATGGGCGCCGCGCTCCTGCACCTCCGGCGGGATCACGTCGATCCACGGCACCGCATAGGCGTGGAAGCGATTTTTCATCAGGCTGAGCTTGCGCGGCATCCCGGGCAGCGGCGCGCCCCTGGTCGCGATCATCGCGACATAGGCCTCCCGCAGTCCCGAGAGACGCACGCATTCCGTCAAAATCTCAGCGATCTCGTCGCGCTCATGCGGAATCGACATCCGAAGACCAGCCATCGAACGCTCAAAGCGGGACAGATGCTGGTCCAGCCGAAAGAAAGCGCCGCCCCAGACATGGACGACGTCATAGGTCACGTCCGACTTGCCGAAACCCCAATCAAAGATCGAGATCGTCGCCTCTCCGGCCGGTACGTATCTGCCGTTGACGAAAGCGGCGCCTTTCGAGAAGTCGGAGATCCGTTCGCTCATGTCGCTTCCTCATGATGTTTGACCCAGATTGAGCGGAGTCGCCTCGGCTGTCACGCATGGCAGTACTGTCGTTTTACCTGGGATCTTGTGAGGGCACCGTCTCGCGGTATAAATCTTGTTCAATTGCTGTCAGTTTAACCAATATCCGCCGACCGCCTC
>CALAHL010000850.1 GCA_937891725.1 uncultured Rhodospirillaceae bacterium
CCTACTTGTGAGCCCTTACATCGCCATGTACGGTCCCTATCATGGGCGAAGATCAAACGTGTATTTCTCCTGAGGTGCAGCTTTCCACCTCGGTCTTGAGGAAACGGCCCGACGCGCACATGTAAGACTTCAACTTTGCGGCGGACTGATCAGGCGAATGACCGAAACCACGTCCAAAACAAAAGTCCCGGCAGCAGCCTTGAGCGCAATGGGGGCAGCCCCGCGCGGAGCGGACACCGAACTGGCCCGGTCCGAGACGGTCGAGGTTCGGCTGGCAACCAACCCGGCCGAGATCGAGGCGGCCCTGCGCCTGAGATACGATGTTTTCTACCGAGAACACGGTGCGAAGCCATCCGCTGAGATGGCGGCCCGCGAACAGGATTTCGACCGGTTCGACGACGTTGCGGACCACCTGCTGGTGGTCGACAGCAGCCGGGGTGTCGGGGCCGCCGGCGTTGTCGGCACCTACCGTCTGATGCGCCGCCCGCACGCCGCAATCCTCGGCACATTCTACACCGCATCCGAATACGATATCTCCCGATTGACCACGTTCCCGAAAGAGGTGCTTGAGCTCGGGCGGTCCTGCGTTCACAGCGACTACCGCAACCGCGCGACCATGCAGCTGTTGTGGAAGGGCATCGCCTCATATGTGTTTCGGTACAAGATCGGACTGATGTTCGGCTGTGCGTCCATGCCGGGTACGGATGTTGACGCCGTGGCGACCCAGTTGAGCTATCTGCATCATGCCCATCTGGCGCCGGAGGACCTGCGCGCCCGCGCGTTGCCCGATCTTTATGTGGAGATGAACCGGATCCCGGCCGAGCAGATCGACGGCAAACGCGTGATCGCGAGCCTTCCTCCGCTGATCAAAGGCTACCTCCGGCTCGGCGGATTCGTCGGCGAAGGTGCGGTGGTGGACCCGCAGTTCAACACCACCGATGTCTGCGTCATCGTGAAGACCGACGCCATCACCGAGAAGTACTTCAAACACTACGAACGCGCGGCGCAAGACGAGGACCACGGCTGATGTCCGGACTCGTCTCCGAACCTGGCGTATCGGGTACCGATGGGCAGGGTGCCGGCATTCAGGGCACCGGCCGGGTCAGAAATCTCCCGGTCTATGTGGATGCCGACGATGAACGCCGGCTGTTGGAGCTGGACGGGGGACTGATCCATTCCCAGACCCGCGCGATGGTGCGCCTGGTGATTTACATCACCTTCACCCTCCTGCTGATCCCGGTCCAAGCGGTCGCCGTACTGCTGCGCTCGGAGCTGGCGGTGCGGTTGCCGCGGTTTTATCATCGCTGGTGTCTGCGGATCTTGGGTGTGCGGCTGGAGATCATCGGTCGTCCGTCCCGCGTGCGCCCGACCCTGTTCGTAAGCAATCATGTCTCCTATCTCGACATCTCCATTCTGGGTGCAACGGTGCACGGCTCGTTCATCGCCAAGGAAGAGGTTTCCGGATGGTTCGGTTTTGGCGTGCTGGCCAAACTGCAACGCTCGGTCTTTATCCGGCGGGAACGCGGGCAGGTCGGCAAGCAATCCGACGAGATCGGAGAGCGGCTCGAAGCCGGAGACAGTCTGATCCTGTTCCCCGAAGGCACCAGCGGCGACGGCAATCGGGTGCTGCCGTTCAAGACCGCGCTGTTCCAGGTCGCCAATCGCGAGGTCAAGGGTGCGGCATTGGCCGTGCAACCGGTGTCGGTCACCTATACCCGGCTCAACGGTGTGCCGATCGGGCGCGCCTTGCGGCCCTTCTATGCCTGGTACGGAGATATGGACCTGGCACCCCATCTCTGGCATCTGGCGGGGCTGGGGCAACTGACCGTGGTGGTTGAATTCCATCCCCCGACGGACCTGTCCGAACAGGGGTCCCGCAAGAACCTCGCTTCCTTTGCCCGCAGCCATATCGCGTCGGGCGTGGCCCGGGCAAATGCCGGGCGCAGCGCCTGACGATCTGAAAATAGCGGCTCCGTCACAACCGTGTCGCTTGACTTGCGCGCGCGTATCCGTACGGTCGATTGAGATACGGGAAAACGTCCTCCAAGGGTGAGACGGGCGCATATGAAATCGGAAAGCACGGGATACGGTCGGTCGATATGGTGACCTTCACCGTAACAGTCGCTTCGAGACGCCGGACACGTTTGGACGCCGGGCCCGTCACTCCGCGACTTTGGAAAGTGCTCCACCACCGTGGCTAAGAAGCTCTTCGTAAAGACCTATGGCTGCCAGATGAACGTCTACGACTCCGCCCGGATGGCGGATGTCATGGCGCCGCATGGCTATGAGCCGATCGACACGGTCGAGGGTGCGGATCTGGTGATCCTGAACACCTGTCATATCCGCGAAAAAGCCACGGAGAAGGTCTATTCCGAGCTTGGCCGCCTGCGGCAGAACAAAGATCAGGCAGCACGTGAGGGCCGGCGGATGCTGATCGGCGTGGCCGGCTGCGTGGCCCAGGCCGAGGGCGATGAGATCGTGCGGCGCGCGCCGATGGTGGATCTGGTGTTCGGACCGCAGACCTATCACCGATTGCCGGAAATGGTGGTCCGCGCTCTGGACCGTACCGGCGGACGCGGTGCAGGCGTGGTCGACACCGATTTCCCGGCCGAGGACAAATTCGATTTTCTTCCCGAAGAGAGCGCCGAGCGCGGGGCGTCGGCGTTTCTGTCGATCCAGGAAGGCTGCGACAAGTTCTGCACGTTCTGCGTGGTGCCCTATACCCGCGGCGCCGAGTTTTCCCGACCGGCCCGTGCCGTTCTGGACGAGGCGCGGCGGATGATCGCGAACGGCGCGTCCGAGATCACCCTTCTCGGGCAGAACGTCAACGCCTATCACGGTGCTGGACTGGACGATCGGGATTGGGGTCTCGGGCGCCTGATCCGGCATCTGGCCGAGCTGCCGGGGTTGGAGCGGATCCGCTACACCACCTCCCATCCGCGCGATATGGACGCGGATCTGATCGCGGCCCATGGCGAGGTCCCGGCCCTGATGCCGTTCCTGCATCTGCCGGTGCAATCGGGCTCGGACCGGGTTCTGGAGGCGATGAACCGCAAGCACAGCGCCGACGATTTCCGCAGGATCGTCGACCGGTTGCGGGCGGTCCGACCGGACCTGGCCCTCAGCTCCGATTTCATTGTCGGCTTTCCCGGCGAAGGCGATGCTGAATTCGTCGAGACCTTACGGCTGATCCGGGAGGTCACCTTTGCCCAAGCCTATTCGTTCAAGTACAGCGCGCGGCCCGGCACCCCGGCGGCCTCGGTCGAAGACCAGATTCCGGACCAGGTGAAATCGGATCGTCTGCAGGCGCTGCAGCAGATCCTGAACGCCCAGCAGGTTGCCTTCAACCGCTCGAAGATCGGCTCGGTTCAGCCGGTGCTGTTCGACCGGAAAAGCCACAAACCCGGGCAGCTGATCGGGCGCGGGCCCTGGATGCAATCGGTCCATGCCGAAGCGCCAGAGCGGCTTTTGGGTCATCTTATCGACGTTCGGATCGAGGACGGGCACGCCAACAGCCTGTCGGGCACGGTCCTGCGTCACGATCCCGACGCCTCCGAAATCCGCCAGACCGGTCTTCCTCCATCCGTCACCCATCCCCTTCCTCCGGCAGCAGAGTAGGTCCCCCCGCGTGGCTCCGTCCGACGTCCCGGTTCTTCAACTCGAATTCATCGACAACAGCCTGTTGCCCCTGCTGTTCGGGGATCATGACAAGAACCTCGCACGGATTGAGCAGAAGCTCGGTGTGACCTTGTCCTCGTTCGGCAACACGGTCCGGATCAGCGGCGACGAGGAAACCGCGCCGGTGGCCCGGAAGACGCTGGAAGCGCTGTACAAACGGCTCGAAGGCAAGAGGTCCAAGGGCCGCTCTCCGGACATGTTGGAGATCGGCGAGGTCGATGCCGCGATCCTCTGGGCGAGCGACACCGCCGGGCCGGATATGGACCGCTTCACCGAGCGTGCCGGTGCGCTCGACACCTGGAAACGCCCGGTCAATCCCCGATCCCCCAACCAGGCGCGTTATCTGGACGCGCTGATGCACAACGAGTTGGTCTTCGGTCTCGGCCCGGCCGGAACCGGCAAGACCTATCTGGCGGTCGCCGTCGCGGTCGCCCTGTTCAAGGCCCGCAAGGTCGATCGCATCATTCTGTCGCGCCCGGCGGTCGAGGCCGGCGAGCGGTTGGGCTTCCTGCCCGGCGACATGAAGGACAAGGTCGACCCCTATCTGCGGCCGCTCTACGATGCGCTCTACGACATGATGCCGGGCGATCAGGTGGAGAAGCGGCTGACCGAAGGCATCATCGAAGTGGCGCCGCTCGCCTTCATGCGCGGCCGGACTCTCGCCAATTCCTTCGTCATCCTGGACGAGGCGCAGAACACCACGCCGACCCAGATGAAGATGTTCCTGACACGCCTCGGTGAGAACAGTCGGATGGCGATCACCGGCGACCTGTCGCAGATCGATCTCCCGCTCGGTGCGAAATCCGGCCTGCGGGAAGCGGTCGAGACCCTTGAAGATGTCGAGGGCGTGGATTTCATCGAATTCGTGTCGGCCGATGTTGTCCGACATCCACTCGTCACACGAATCGTGAATGCATATAATAAAAGAGATGGTAGTCTGTTGCCCAATTTCAGAACTTGAACTCTGGGCAGCGCACACCAAACTACGGAGACCTCAATCTTAATGAAACCAGGGAAATGACCCAGGAAGATCAGCACTCGGGCAGTCCGACAACGGACGCCCCGCAATCCGACGAAGACGGCCCATCGCGATCTAGTGACGGCCTGGACCTCGTGATCCGCATCGACCAGCCGAGCTGGCAGGCGGCGGTAGCGGACTTGGACGGCGTGGTTCAGCGCGCCGCGACCGCAGCCCTCACACCATTCGAACACGGCGCTGTGGACCTTTCCGTGGTCCTGGCGGACGACGCGGCCGTGCGCGCGCTCAACCGCGATCATCGCGGCAAGGACAAGGCGACCAACGTGCTGTCCTTTCCGGCTGCGTTCTCGGAGCCGGATGGTGCCGAACAGCTCGGCGACGTGATCCTGGCGTTCGAGACCGTGCGTGACGAAGCGCAGGCGCAGGAAAAAGCCCTATCCGATCACCTGACTCATCTTGTGGTGCACGGCGTGCTGCATCTGATGGGCCTTGATCATGAGACCGCCGAAGAGGCCGAAGACATGGAAGCGCTGGAGCGCGACCTGCTGGCTGGGCTCGGCATCGCCGATCCCTATACCGATCCGCTGGACACGGAGCCGAGCGAGTCGCGCGTCGATCTCCGCCAATCGGGGCAAGCGGCATGAGCGATAGCAGTGGACGCACCGCCTCGAGTCGGCGATCTGCGGGGACCAACGCGACCCGCGGCACGGATTTGAGCCTGAACGGTTTCGCCGAAGGCTACCAGCAGCCGGCCACGCCGGACGGCGGCGGCCTCACGGCCGCTTGGCGCACGATCGCGAAAGCCCTCGGGCTCGGCAAGCAGGGCCAGTCGGCTGTCCGGGCCTCGTTGGAGGAGCTGATCGAGGAGAATGGCGAGGATGCCCCGCCGATCGACCCGCATGAAGGCGCCATCATCCGCAACGTGCTGGGTCTGCGGGACATCACCGCCTATGACGTGATGGTGCCGCGTGCCGATATTGTCGCCGTCGATGTTCAGATGCCGATCCAGGACATCATCAAACAGATGGCCGCTTCCGGACATTCCCGGGTGCCCGTGCATCGTGGAAGCCTGGACGATGTGCTGGGCATGGTTCACCTGAAGGACCTGATCGACCCGCTCAGCCAAGGGGAAACCCCGCAGATCGAGGCGCTGGTCCGGGAGGTGTTGTTCATCGCCCCGTCCTCGCGCGCGCTCGATCTCCTTCAAGAGATGCGAATGCACCGACGCCATTTGGCCCTGGTGGTGGACGAATACGGCGGTGTGGACGGTCTGATCACGATCGAAGATCTGGTCGAAGAGATTGTCGGCGAGATCAGCGACGAGCACGACGTTCAAGAAGCGCCCAAGCTGGAGGTGCGGGAAGACGGCACCATCCTGGCGGACGCGCGCGCCGAAGTCGAAGCGTTCGAGGACCTGGTCGGCCCGGTGCTGACCGAGGATGAACGCGAGGAAATCGATACGTTGGGCGGGCTGGTCTTCAGCCTCGCCGGTCGGGTCGCCACCCGTGGTGAAGTCATCCGGCATCCGTCCGGACTCGAATTCGAGGTGGTCGAAGCCGACCCGCGTCGTCTGCGTCGATTGAGGGTCCGCCGGTTCAATCCGACGCTTGATCGTGCCGCGGAATAGCCGGTTCCGCCTGCTGTTACGGCTGTTGGTGATCGCCTCGAGCGGCGCGATAACCGCGCTCGCCTTCCCTCCGTTCGACATCGTCCCGGCCGTGTTCGCGATGGCCGGCCTCGCCTGGGCGGTTCGGACCAGCGGGTCCGCCAAGGCAGCGGCCCTGGCCGGTTGGCTGTGGGCCTTCGGGTTTCATGTTGCCGGTCTCTATTGGATCTCCAACGCCTTGCTGGTGGGCGGCGACCGGTATCTTTGGATGGTTCCGGTGGCGATCGCCGGTCTGCCGGCCTGTCTCGCCCTGTTCACCGCGACGGCGGCTGCCTTCGGGCACTGGATCTCGCAGATACTAGCCGGCACACAGATCAAGCAGCTTGGCCTCGGCCAGTGGCTGTTGCTGGCAGGTTTGCTGTCGATCACCGAATGGGCGCGCGGCCATGTGCTGACCGGCTTTCCCTGGAATCTGCCCGCCTATGCCTGGGACAGCGTGCCGGCGATGCTGCAGACGGCGTCCGTGGTCGGCGCCTACGGTTTGAGCCTCCTCACGGTGATCATGGCGACAGCCCCCGCCCTGCTGTTCGATCGCACCATTCCCCGGCGCGACATCGCCATTGCGATCGCAATCGTGACGACCGTGGTCCTGGGAGCCGGAATCTGGGGCGGTGAGCGTCTGGCGGAGTCCGACACCGCGATGCGGACGGACACCATCATTCGCGTGGTGCAAGGCAATGTGCCCCAGGTCGACAAATGGAACCCGGCGCTGCGGCCCGGTCACATCCGCCGGTATCTGGAACTCAGCAAACCCGACACCCAGCCGAGCCGGCGGGCCGCGGAACTTCCGCTCAACGCGATGCCGACCATCGTGGTCTGGCCCGAGACCGCGGTCGCCTTTCTGATTGATACCGACTCCGATGCCTTGGACGCTTTGTCGCAGGCGGCTCCAGACGGGGGCGCCCTGATCTTCGGAGCGCCGCGCCTCTCGAAGGACGCGGCCGGAAACGAACAGGTGCACAACAGCGTCCTGGCCCTCTCCCGATCGGGTAAACTCGACTGGGTGTTCGACAAACATCATCTGGTGCCGTTCGGCGAATATGTGCCGTTCCGGGAGGTGCTGCCGATCGACAAGATCGTTCCCGGGACCCGCGACTTCACACCGGGTCTCGGTGCCGCCACCCGCGAATCCAATGGTGTGCCGCCGGTCTCTCCGCTGGTCTGCTACGAGGTGATTTTCCCTGGGCGCGTGGTCGCGAGCGACGGACCCCGACCGGAATGGCTTCTCAATCTCACAAATGATGCCTGGTACGGTCGGTCGAGCGGTCCTTACCAGCATTTCGCTATTTCCAGATTGCGCGCAATCGAGGAGGGGCTCCCTTTGGTCCGCGCCGCCAACACCGGCATCTCAGCGGTGATCGACTCGCATGGCCGCGTTCTCGCGCGCCTTGAGTTGGGTCGTACCGGAACTATTGATTCTCCGCTTCCGAAGTCACTGGAGGCAACAATTTATGCTATCTATGGTGATAATTTGTATTGGACGATTTGTTTTTTGACCCTGTGTCTGTCGACGCTACTACTTTTGAGAGGTCGACTGAAAACGATAGGGAAATAAGAGAATTTTAATCGATTTCCAAGAAATACATCGATTGACCGCATACAAGCGTATGGGATATTGAGAAACTTATTGGTTTTTGGTTAACAAAATTGAGGTTCAGCATCGTGACCGATCGTCAGGGGAGGCGTCGTGTGGGTCGTCCGCCAACTTCGGCGAACCCAAATCCAATTGATATACATGTCGGTCAGCGCGTCCGACTCCGACGCACCCTGATGGGAATGAGCCAGGAAAAGCTGGGCGACGCCCTTGGGCTCACATTCCAACAGGTGCAAAAATACGAACGTGGCGCCAATCGAATCGGCGCGAGTCGGCTGTTCGATTTGGCAAAAGCTCTACAGGTCCCGGTTGGATTTTTCTTTGACGACCTGTCGTCGGATCCCACCCCCGTCGACGTGGATAAGGTCGGCGATACGAAGGGGTCAAACGAAGATCCGATGCAGCAACGCGAGACCATCGAGCTGGTCCGTGCCTACTACCGGATTGCCAATCCAACCGCTCGACGACGGCTCTATGAATTGGCCAGATCGATCGCGGACGAGATGGATCCGCCGTCCTCCTAAAATTCTTTATCCCGCCCCGGGTGCAGGTCCGTTGCAGTTTCAGGGGCACTCCAATCGCGCAGCACTTGACCATCACTCGGGTTACCGGCAAAACCCCTAGCCGTTGAGATCGGGTATCCA
This sequence comes from uncultured Rhodospirillaceae bacterium, assembly GCA_937891725.1. Lineage (GTDB taxonomy): Bacteria > Pseudomonadota > Alphaproteobacteria > Thalassobaculales > Thalassobaculaceae > JANSYC01. The sequence continues at coordinate 8,562 of CALAHL010000850.1, forward strand.
GGGGGTTGCAGGGAGGTGTCTTCGTGGTCACCGAACTAGGCCCGACTTGTCCACGTCTAACCGACCGGAGGAAATGGTGCGTCAGACGAGCTATCTCTTTACCAGCGAGTCCGTCTCCGAGGGCCATCCCGACAAGGTCTGCGATCGGATTTCCGATACCGTTGTAGACCTGTTCTTGGCCGCCGACCCGCTCAGCCGGGTCGCGTGCGAGACTCTTACGACCACCGATACCGTCGTGCTGGCCGGTGAGACCAGAGGGCCGTCCTCCATCACTCCGGAGATTATCGAGGCCGCGACCCGCGAGGCGATCAAGGACATCGGCTACGCCCAGGAGGGTTTCCATTGGGAGACCGCGAAAATCCAGATCCTGCTGCACGAGCAATCGGTCGACATCGCCCAGGGCGTGGACGCGTCCGGCAACAAGGATGAGGGTGCCGGAGACCAGGGCATCATGTTCGGCTATGCCTGCACCGAGACCGATGTGCTGATGCCGGCGCCGATCCATTTCAGCCACCAGATTCTGCGGCGCATGGCCGAGGACCGGAAGTCCGGCGCGGTCAAGGGCCTTGGCCCGGACAGCAAGAGCCAGGTCACCCTGCTTTATGAAAACGGCAAGCCGGTGAAGGCCACCAACGTGGTGGTCTCGACGCAGCACGATGACGGCCTGACCCAGGAAGATGTGCGCGAACTGGTGTTGCCATACATCCATGAGACCCTGTCTGGCGATTGGATCGACGACGACACGGTTTTCTACATCAATCCGACCGGCCGATTCGTGATCGGTGGTCCGGTGGGCGACGCTGGCCTGACCGGTCGCAAGATCATCGTCGACACCTATGGCGGAGCCGCACCGCATGGCGGCGGCGCCTTCTCCGGCAAGGATCCGACCAAGGTCGACCGGTCCGCAGCCTATGCCGCGCGCTGGGTCGCCAAGAACGTGGTCGCGGCAGGCATGGCCGAGAAGTGCACCGTTCAGGTGTCCTATGCGATCGGCGTCAGCCATCCTCTGTCGATCTTCGTCGACACCTACGGCACCAATCAGGTGGACGAGGCCAAGATCGAGAAGGCGATCGCCGATATCGTCGATTTGACGCCGCGCGGAATCCGGGAGCGCCTGGCGCTGTCCAATCCGATCTATGTCCCGTCCTCGGCCTACGGACATTTCGGACGGGAGCCGAACGCCCAGGGCGGCTTCTCCTGGGAGAAGCTGGATCTGGTCGAGGACCTGAGGTCGGCCGTTTCCTGATCTGGTTTCCGTGACAGAGAAAACCGCCAAACGGGGCGACCGTGTGTTTTACGGTCGCCGCCGGGGCCGGCCCTTGCGCGCCGGCATGCAGGCCCTGCTCGACGAGGTCCTGCCGGAACGGGCATTGGACACAACCAATCTCGCGCCCGACAGTCTCGACCCTGCAACTCTGTTCGCGCCCTCGGTCGCCCGCCATTGGCTGGAGATCGGGTTCGGCGGGGGCGAGCATCTGTCGGCCCAGCTCGCCGCCAATCCTGATGTGGGCACGATCGGTTGCGAGCCGTTCCTGAATGGCGTCGCCTCCCTGTTGCGCCATGTGGAGGAGGATGTCGGTAAGTTCGACCGCCTCCGGGTGGTCGCCGACGACGCCCGTCCGCTGGTCGACGCGCTCAAACCGGGCACATTGGACCGGATCTTCGTCCTGCACCCCGATCCCTGGCCGAAAAAACGCCATCATTTCAGGCGAATCATCCAGATCGACAGCATCGCGCGCTTTCACACCCTGCTGCGGCCGGGCGGCGAGCTGCGGATCGCGACCGACGATATCGGCTATCTGCGCTGGATCCTGGCCCGCGTCACCGCGCATACCGGCTTCCGCTGGACCGCGTGTGGCCCCCGCGATTGGAAGGACCGTCCGGAAGACTGGCCCGAGACCCGGTACGAGGCGAAAGGCCGCCTGCAGGGCCGCCCGCCAACCTATCTGCGGTTCGAGCGGGTTTAGTCGTTACCGCTCCATCTTGACGATCCATTCCATTCCTCCTTGCACCCCCTGGCCACATCCGCTATATCCCCATCGTCTTGTTTGGAGCGTGTTTGAGGTGGGCCGGCGGCCCACTTTTTTGTTGGGGTGACCGGACAGCCGGTTTGAGCCCTTGGCATCGCGCTCCGCGACGGGATCGGAGAGGTGGGATGTCTAACCCGGCAATGCAGGAAATTCAGGCGATGATCGAACCGCCAATCGAGGCCATGGGCTTCGAGCTGGTCCGGGTTTCGATGCAGAGCATGCATGGCCGCGACACCCTTCAGATCATGGCCGACCGGGCCGACGGCACGCTGATCAACGTGGACGATTGCGCCGAGATCAGCCGCACGGTCTCTGCGGTCCTGGATGTCGAGGATCCGATCCCCGGCGAATACAATTTGGAAGTCAGCTCGCCCGGAATCGACCGGCCTTTGACCCGGATGAAGGATTTCGAGCGCTGGGCCGGCTTCCATGCACGGATCGAACTGGTGCAGGCGGTCGACGGCCGGAAACGGTACAAGGGCCTGCTGGGCGGGATCGACGACCTGCCTGCGGAAGAGGGAAACTGGGTGTTGATGACGCTCGAGAGCGGCGACACCGTGTCCTTCAACTTCGACGGCATCGAGACTGCGAAACTGATTTTGACGGACGCCCTTATAGAAGCGTCGCAGGTCGCGTCCGGCGTCATCCAATCGGATGACGGGGACGCGTCGGGTGAGGAGGACTGAGACAAGCCATGGACACGGCAAGCATTCCGAAGCTGGAACTGATCCAGGTCGCCGATGTGGTCGCCCGCGAAAAGGGGATCGAACGCGAGGAAGTCATCGAGGCAATGGAGCAGGCCATTCAAAAGGCCGGCCGCTCCAAATATGGTCCCGACCACGACATCCGCGCGGTGATCGATCGGCGCACCGGTGAGATCTGGCTGAAGCGCTGCACCACCGTCGTCGAAGAGGTCGAGGACGAGATCACCGAGATCAGCCTGGAGCAGGCCAAGAAGCTGGACCCGACCCTTGAGGTCGGCAGCGTCATGGAAGAGCCGCTGCCGCCGATCGATTTCGGCCGCATCGCCGCCCAGACCGCCAAGCAGGTGATCGTCCAGAAGGTGCGCGATGCCGAGCGGCAGCGCCAGTACCAGGAATTCAAGGATCGCGCCGGCGAAGTCATCAACGGCGTCGTCAAGCGGGTCGAATACGGCAATGTCACCGTCGACCTCAGCCGGGCCGAGGCGGTTCTCCGCCGCGACCGCCTGCTGCCGCGCGAGACGTTCCGGCAGGGCGATCGGATCCGGGCCTATATCGAGGATGTCCGCGAGGAGCCGCGCGGCCCACAGATCTTCCTGTCCCGGACCCATCCGGAATTCATGAAAGAGCTGTTCAAACAGGAGGTGCCGGAGGTCTATGACGGCATCATCGAGATCAAGTCGGTGGCCCGCGATCCGGGCTCCCGCGCAAAGATCGCGGTGATCTCCTATGACAGCTCGATCGACCCGGTCGGCGCCTGCGTCGGCATGCGGGGCTCTCGCGTGCAGGCCGTGGTCGGCGAGCTGCAGGGCGAGAAGATCGATATCATTCCCTGGTCGGAGGATCCGGCGACCTTCGTGGTGAACGCGCTGGCACCGGCCGAAGTCAGCAAGGTTGTGCTGGACGAGGACGCGGGCCGGATCGAAGTCGTGGTCCCGGACGAGCAGCTGTCGCTTGCCATCGGACGGCGTGGCCAGAACGTGCGTCTGGCCTCGATGCTGACCGGCTGGGATATCGACATTCTGACCGAGCAGGAAGAATCGGATCGCCGGAAGGAAGAGTTCCGAGTCCGCTCCGAGATCTTCATCGATCAGCTGGATATCGACGACGTGATCGCCGGTCTTCTGGTCGCCGAGGGTTTCGCCTCGGTCGAGGAAATCGCCTACACCCCGCTTGAGGATCTCGGCGCGATCGAAGGTTTCGACGAAGCCATCGGTGAAGAGCTGCAGAACCGGGCCTTGGCGGCCGTCGAGGCCGAGCAGGAGCGGCTGGAGTCCCGCCGTCAGGAGCTGGGCGTCCAGGACGACCTGGTCGCCGCCGAGGGTCTGACCCTGCCGATGGCGGTCGCTCTGGGTGAAAACGGCGTGAAGACGCTGGACGACCTGGCCGATCTGGCGAGTGACGAGCTGCGGGAATACCTGCCGACCGCCGGATTGGACGAAGATCAAGCCAACACCATCATCATGGCCGCCCGTGCGCATTGGTTCGCCGACGAAGAATCCGGCGAGGCTGCCAGTGGCGAGGAGGCTGACGATGGCGCGGGGACGGAAACGGCCGGTTGACGGGTCGGACGGCCCTGCCGAGGACGAGATCGAGGGAGGCCGGCGGTGCTTGGTCACCCGAGAAACCGCACCTCGGGCAGGGCTGATTCGTTTCGTCGTCGACCCGAATGGTGGTATTGTGCCGGACTTGGCCGAGAAACTTCCCGGTCGGGGCCTGTGGGCCTCGGCGGATCGGGAGGTTCTGGGACGCGCGGTAGAGAAACGCCTGTTCGGCAAGGCTGCCAAGCGATCGGTCGAGGTTGATCCCGATCTCGTTGACCGGGTTGAACGGCTTTTGTCCGAGTCCTGCGTCCAGCAATTGGCTTTGGCCCGACGGGCCGGCGTGGTGGCGTTGGGGAATGCGAAGGTCCGGGAGGCCCTCTCCTCGGGCAGGTCAGGGTTGCTTTTGGAGGCGGTGGACGGAGCCGAGGACGGCGTGCGACGAATGCGGGGTATGGCGACGGGTCGCCCAATCCTGTCTGTGTTGTCGTCCGAGGAGCTGGCACGGCCGTTTGGTCGCGATCGGGTTGTTCACATCTTTCTGGATGCGGGCGGTGCCGGAGCGGGACTGATTGCGCGACTGCAACGAGATGCGGCCCGGTTATCGGGGTTGAGAAGCGGAGAAAGCCGAAACGAATCGGCGAGTCGCTTGGAAAACGAAGCTGAGACGTGTATTCAAGGCGCGGCGCAGACCATACGGATAGACACATGACCCCATGATGATCGGTCGCGGGGCAGACGCTTGTTAGGAAAATCGGACGACCATGTCGAATACGAACGAGCAGGATCGCAAGAAGCTCAGCCTTACCAGTGGACGCGGCAAGCTGTCCCTCGGCAAGTCCGTGGAAGCCGGACAGGTCAAGCAGAGCTTTTCGCACGGCCGCTCGAAGACCGTTCAGGTCGAGGTGCGGCGTCGCCGCGCCGCGGCCCCTGGAGCCGCAGCCCCTGGTGAAGGTGGCAAGGGTGGAGATCCGCGCGGCCAGCGTCAGCTGACCGAAGGCGAGCGGGCCGCACGCGCACGCGCGCTGCAGGACCTGCCCGCCGACGCCCCGCAGGAGGTTGTGGCCGAGGCCGAACGTCAGGCCGCCGCCATTGAGGCCCCGGTGAACCCGGATGCGCCGGCAACCGCCGAGACACAAGCCCCGACCGAAGCCGCACCGGCAGCGGAAGCTCCGGCCCCGGTCGAGCCGATGGAAGAGGTTCCGGCCGAGCCGCTGGACCGCCGCCAGGCCGAGTTGCAGGAAGCCCGTCGGATCGCCGACGCGGAGGATGCCCGCAAGCGCGAAGAATCCGAGCGTCTGGCCAAGGAAGAAGCCGAACGGGCACAGGCCCGCGCGGCCGCCGAACGGGCCAGTGCCCGTCTGGAACGCCAAGGCACCGAGACATCGACCGCCCGTCCGGCGAGTGGACGTCCGGCTCCGGCCGCCGTTCCGGCAGGTCCGCCTCGGGCGATGGAAGAAGACGACGACAGCGGACGCCGTCGGCGTGGCGGTGGCCCCGGTGGCGCCGCTCCCGCCAAGCAGCGTCCGACACGGGGCGCCCGCACCGCAGAGCCGCGGCGTCGCCAGGGCAAGCTGACGATTTCGGCCGCCCTCGACGAAAGTGGCGAGCGGACCCGGTCCCTTGCCTCGGTGCGCCGAGCCCGCGAGCGGGAACGCCAGCGTCTGTTGGCCGAGCAGGGTGAACCGGCGAAGCAGGTACGTGACGTTCGGGTTCCGGAATCCATCACCGTGCAGGAGCTGTCCAACCGGATGGCCGAGCGGGCGGGCGATGTGGTCAAGGCGCTGATGAAAATGGGCGTGATGGCCACCATCAACCAGACGATCGACGCCGACACGGCCGAGCTTCTGGTGCAGGAATTCGGCCATAAGGTCCGTCGGGTCTCCGAATCCGACGTCGAACTCGGTCTGCGCGGTGCGGAAGACCAGGACGAGCAGATGACGGCACGTGCGCCGATCGTCACCGTCATGGGCCATGTCGATCACGGCAAGACCTCGTTGCTCGACGC
>CALAHL010000851.1 GCA_937891725.1 uncultured Rhodospirillaceae bacterium
CGTTCGTGCTGCATTGGGCCGAGGAGCCGGGCGAGGGGATCGAGCTTGAGCCGGGGATGTTCTTCACGGTCGAGCCGATGATCAACGCCGGCAAGCGCCACACCAAGATCCTGGCCGACGGCTGGACCACGGTCACCCGCGACCGCTCGCTGTCCTGTCAGTTCGAGCACACGGTGGCCGTGACCGAGACCGGTCACGACATCCTGACCCTGTCGCCGAGGGGCTACACCAAGCCGCCTTACGTCTGAGATTGGCTCAAGGTTGCCAGGAATTCCGACGTCGCCCGTAACATTTCGTCCGGCACCTCCCGGTGGGGGCTGTGTCCGCAGTTCGGGAGCATCACTTTCGTCACCGGAGCGGTGCAGCGCTCGACCACGATGTCGATCTGGGCCTCGGTGCCGTAGTGATCGTCGATGCCCTGCAGCGCCAGAACCGGCACCGTAATCTTCGGCAGATACTCCGTCAGGTTCCAGTCCCGCCAGGCCGGGTTCAGCCAGCTGTCGCTCCATCCCCGGAAGGCACAGTCGACGTTGTCGCCGTGCAGACGCTTGAGCTTGTCGCGGAGATCGGTGGTCTCGAACAGCCGCTTGGCCTCGGCGATGCCGGTGATGGCCACGTCCTCGGTGAAGAAGTGTGGGGCGATGATCGCGATGCCGAGGATTCGCGGGTCGTCGTGCATACCGGCGTAAACGGCCGCGATCGATCCGCCGTCGGAATGCCCCACCAGCAAGCATTGCCCGATCCCGGCGGCGTCCAGCACCTTGGATAGCGCCTCCCGCGCCTCCTCCTCCAGATAGGTCAGCGGGCGCGGAAGGGCGCAGGGGCTGGACCCGCCATAGCCCCGGCGGGAATAGGCGAAGACCCGGCACCCCGTCGCCTGGGCCAGTCGGTCGGGGAAGTCCCGCCAGATCGCGACGCATCCCAGCCCCTCGTGCAACAGCACCAGGGTCGGCTCGGTTCCGGCCGCTTGATTCCAGAACCGATATTCCAGCCGCGCATCGCCGAGTTCCAGATGTCCGGCTTCCGGCAATTCGGACATCAGCCGCTCTTGGTCAGGAAGCTGGCGGTGCGGGCGTCGTAGTCGGCGCCGCGGGTGACCCGCTTGACGAGATCGGCGCTCGGAAGCCCTTTGAGGGTTTTCGGATCGACCCCATCGCGGAGGGCTTTCAGGGTGTCGTGCACCGCCTGGAACGCGGCCATGAACGGCTGGTGCCCCTGCAGGCAGATCCGCACGCCCAGACCGGCCAGATACTCCCGGTCCTGCATGTCCGGGCCGACCCCGCCCAGCATGATCGGCAGTGAGATCTCGGCCGCGACCGCTTCGACATCGGCACGGGATTTCGCGCCCACCAGGAAGATTGCGTCGACACCGGCAGCTTCGTAGGCCTTGGCGCGGGCAATACAATCGGCGACCCCGGTCACCGCCAGGGCGCTGGTGCGGCCGAAGATCGAGATTGCCTGGCCAATCTCCCGCTCCTTGCGGGCGGCGACGGCGGCTTTCATCTTGCCGATGCCTTCGTCGATCGACAGCAGTTCGGTCCTTTCCTCGTCCCCGAACGGGCGCGGGAGCAGAGTGTCTTCGATGCTCATGCCCGAGACACCGGCACGCTCCAACTCCTCGACCGTGCGCTGAACGCTGAGCGCGTTGCCGTAGCCGTGATCCGCGTCGACCATCAGCGGCAGCGGGCTGGCCCGGCAGATCCGTCCGGCCTGATCGGCGAACTCGCTGAGGGTCAGCACGATCAGATCCGGCGCGCCGAGCACGGTCATCGAGGCGATCGAGCCCGCGAACATTCCGATCTCGAAGCCGATATCCTGCGCGATCCGGGCCGATATCGGATCGTAGACCGAGCCTGGATAGACGCAGGCGGTTCCATTCAGGACGGCGCGAAACGCAATCCGGCTGTCGGCATGGGTCCAGGTTTCGACCGGGGCTGGCGCGCTCATAGGCTATCCTCCAGGGTTTTTCTTGATTGAGTGATCAGGCGCCGAGACTCATTCCGGCGGACGGCCGTAAGGGACGGATTCCGAGGGTGCGTCTTCGGTTTCGGCGGCACGGGCCACTTCGGCACGTTCCTCGGCTTCCATGAGGAGGTGGGCGGGTGGCGCACCGCCGGACTTGTCGACGCCGAAGTAGACTGTGG
>CALAHL010000852.1 GCA_937891725.1 uncultured Rhodospirillaceae bacterium
CGGCTCAAGTCCGGTGAAGCTGAGGCTCACCGACCGGCCGCCGACCGTCACCTCCGTCACGGCGGAGACTTTCTCGCCGCCCGCCACCAGCTCGAAGGGCTGGTAGACTGACAGGCCTTGCCCGCCCGGATCGGTGTCGAAGATCAGATTTCCGGCGGATCCCACAAGATCGATTGTCAGATCGGCGATCCGCACATCGCAGGTGGACGAATTGGTGATGGTGAAGCTGTCCTTCGGCGCCCCCTCGGTGAACAGAATTTTGATATCCGGTCCGGCCGCGCTGGCGGGAGCCACGAAACCGGCGGCGAACAGGGCCGTCAAAAGAGCTGTGCGAAACATCGAAACCTCCAGTGCTGTCCTGGAGTGAATTAGATTGCCGGGGACTTATGGCAATTACCACGCCGGGCCATTAGCATCGTCGCAAAACACCGAAACGAGGAAACGCCAATCATGTCTGACGAAATCAAACCCCGGGGCCTGGCACGCGGCCTGACCAATTACGGCGACAACGCGTTCAGCCTGTATCTGCGGCGGTCGATGGCCTCGTCGATGGGCTATTCCAAGGACATGCTGAACAAGCCGGTGATCGGGATCTGCAGCTCGGGCAGCGGCTACAACAATTGCCACCGCCTGATGCCGGAACTGGTTGAAGCCACCAAGCGCGGCGTGCTGGCGGCCGGCGGCCTGCCGATCGATTTCCCGACCATCTCGCTGGGCGAAGTGTTCCTGAGCCCGACCTCGATGATGTACCGCAATCTGATGAGCATGGATGTGGAGGAGATGATCCGCGCCCAGCCGATGGATGCGGTCGTGGTGATCGGCGGCTGCGACAAGACCATGCCGGCCCAGCTGATGGGTGCGGCCAACGCGGAAGTGCCGGTGGTGCATTGCGTGGTCGGCCCGATGATGACCTCGCCCTATAACGGCGACCGCCTGGGCGCGTGCACCGATTGCCGCCGCTTCTGGGGCAAGTACCGGGCGGGTGAGATTGACGAGGCCGGCATCAACCGGGTCGAAACAGGGCTCGCCACCACGGCAGGCACCTGTGCCGTGATGGGCACCGCCAGCACCATGGCCGCGATCGCCGAGACCCTGGGCATGCTGCTGCCGGGAACCGCAACCATTCCCGCCATTCACGCCGACCGGATCCGGGCCGCCGAAGCCTCCGGCGTGCGGGCGATGGAACTGGCGCTGGCCACCGGATCTGACAAGCTGCTGCCGCGCGACATTATCACCAAGGACAGTGTCGAGAATGCGCTGCGGGTGCTGCTGGCGATTGGTGGATCGACCAATGCGATCGTTCACCTGACGGCGGTTGCCGGACGGCTCGGAATCCCTGTTCCACTCGACCGGCTGAACGTGATGTCGGACGAGACTCCGGTGATCGTGGATCTGAAGCCGACTGGCCAGCACTACATGGAAGATCTGTTCGCCGCCGGTGGCATCGGCGCCGTGCTGAAGGAACTGCGCCCGCTGCTGAACCTCGACTGCATGACGGTGGCCGGCGAGACCCTGGGCCAGCGGCTCGACCGGGAGCTGGAGGAGAACCTGTGGTGTGATCCCGAGGTGGTGAAGCCGCTGACGGCCCCCTACCAGGACAAGGGGGGTCTGGTGGCGCTGTTCGGCTCGCTCGCGCCGCGCGGTGCCATCCTCAAACGCTCCGCCGCCGACCCCAAACTGTTCGAGACCGAAGGCCGGGCGGTGGTGTTCAAGGATCTGGCCGATCTGGCCGCCCGGATCGACAGCGACGATCTGGATGTGAAACCGGACGATGTTCTGGTGTTGCAGAACGCCGGACCGAAAAGCCCCGCCGCCATGCCGGAAGCCGGTTACCTGCCGATTCCGAAAAAGCTCGCACGGGCCGGGCTGAAGGACATGCTGCGGATCTCGGACGCTCGGATGTCCGGCACCGCCTTCGGCACCATCGTGCTGCACGTCACACCGGAGGCCGCCGACGGTGGGCCGCTGGGTCTGGTGCGGGACGGCGACCGGATCAAGGTGTCGGTGCAGAACCGGACGATCGAGCTGCTGGTGGACCAGGCCGAACTGGACAAGCGCCGGGCCGCCTCCCCGCCGACCGCAGCCCAGCCGGAGTTCAAACGCGGCTACCGCAAGATCTACATGGATCACGTGCTGCAGGCCGACGGCGGGGTCGATTTCGACTTCCTACGGGCGGTGGACTAGCCACCCTTCGACGGGCTCAGGGCGATAAACATTGGGTTCGCTGCATAGGGATTTATCGGGGTGAGCCTGTCGAGCCCCGATTTCCCAGCCGCGCCATCGCCCAGACCGCCATGGCACGGACCAACTCGCTGTCGTCTTGCGCCAATCGCTCCAGCAGCGGGAGCGCCGAGGGGTCGCCGCTGTTGCCGAGCGCGATGGTCACGTTGCGCACGAAACGGTCCCGGCCGATCCGTTTGATCGGCGAGCCGGAGAACTTGGCGCGGAATCCGGCATCGTCCAGCTCGGCGAGTTCGGTCAGCAGCGGCAGGGTCAGGTCGGCGCGGGCGACAAAAGCCAGCTCCTCGGTCGCACTCGCGAACTTGTTCCACGGGCAGACCGCCAGACAATCGTCGCAGCCGTAGATCCGGTTGCCGATGGCGCCGAGGAATTCCTCCGGAATGTGCCCCCTGTGCTCAATCGTCAGGTAGCTGATGCAGCGCCGCGCATCGAGCTGGTAGGGCCTCGGGAACGCCGCTGTCGGGCACACGTCCAGGCAGGCTCGGCAGGAGCCGCAATGGTCAATCTCCGGCGCGTCCGGCGCAAGATCCAGCGTGGTGAACACCTCGCCCAGGAACAGCCACGAGCCATGATCCCGGCTGACCAGATTGCTGTGCTTGCCCTGCCAGCCGACGCCCGCGCGCGCGGCCAGCGGTTTCTCCATCACGGGTGCCGTGTCGACGAACACTTTCACGTCGCCGGACGGCTCCCGCCCGTGGGTCTCCTGCAGCCACCGCGCCAGACGCTTGAGCCGCTTCTTGATCAGGTCGTGATAGTCTCGATGCCGGGCGTAGACCGAGATGTTGCCGCGATCCCGTTCGGCGAGCGACCTCATCGGGTCGTGGTCGGGGCCGTAATTGGCGGCCAGCACGATCACGCTCCGCGCCTCGCTCCACAGCGCCTTGGGGTGGGAGCGGCGCTCCAGCGTGTCGGCCATCCAGGCCATCTCGCCATGCTCGCCGCCCTCGACGAAACCGGCCAGCCGCGCCCGTTCCCGCGCGCCCATCTCGGCGGGGGCGATGCCGACCGCGTCGAACCCGATCTCGCGTGCCTTGGTCTTGATCTCTTCGGACAGCGACATGAGGGTCAGATGAGCTGGAAACCCGCCCCCGCCTTGTAGCGCAGGAACGCGTCCCGGGTGCGGGCAAGGTGGACCATGAAAGGCTCGGGCAGGCTCTCGGGACGTGCCCAGGCCACCTCCAGACTTTCGTGCCCGTCGGCCCGCGGCTCGCCCTCCCAGGCGGTGCAGTGGAACATCATCGAGAACGCCTGCAGACGGTCTCCGTTCGGGTAGTGCATCAGGTCGTGGACCGGGTGGCTGGCATGGCCGAACGGGATCATCTCACCTGCCACCAGCCCGGTCTCTTCCAGCAGTTCCTGGCGCGCGGTCTCCTCGATCGACTGGCCCTCCTCGGCCGAGCCGGCGGGTAGCGCCCAGGTGCCGAAATCGCCACGCCGGATCAGCAGGATCTCGCCCGCTTCGTTCTCGCACACCACCCGAGCGCCGGGCATCAGCACCATCCGATGCCCGATCACCTTGCGAAGCTGGCCGAGATAGCTCTGCTCGAAATCACTCATGCCGTAGTCCCTAAGTTCCGAATGTCCAAGACACCAATAACATGGAGACCGGCAAGGTGATGAATGCGAGTGCGGTCTGGATCGTGGTGATCGCCGCCATCAGCGGGGCATCGCCGCCCATCTGACGGGCCAGGGTATATGCGGCCGACGCGGTCGGAGCGGCGCCGAACAGCAGCGCGATCATCGTCTCCAGCTCCGACAGCCCCAGCAGCCGCGCCAGCACGACCACGATCACCGGAAAAACAAGAAGCTTGCCGCCGATCGACAGCAGCAGAGGCAGCGCCGACGCCCGCATCGCCCGCAGCCGCAGATTGGCACCGACACACATCAGAACGATCGGCAGGGCGGCGTTGCCGATCACCTGGAGGGTCTGATGCAGGATCGGGATCTCGCCCAGCCCGGTGAGGTTGAACGCCACACCGGAGCCGACCGCGAGGATCAGTGGGTTCCGGGCCAGATCCCGCAGGATCGCCTTGAAGATACTGCCGGTCCGCACCCCCCGGTTCAGCACCACCATCAGGGGCACGACGCTCAGGTTGGTCACCGGGATCAGCACCGCTGTCGCCAGTGCCGCCAGCGACAGCCCCGGTGCGCCGAACACCCGCTCGGCCACCGACAGGGCGATGAAGGTGTTGTGCCGCGCCACGCCCTGCATCACCGAACTCGCGCTGTCGTTCGGCAGCCCGGCCAGACGGGCCGAGATCAGCCCGAAGGCCAGGGCCGCGAAGAACCCGCCCAGGATCACAACGGCGTAGGAGCCGACCAGATCGAACGAGATCTCAAGCGTCGAGGTCTTGTGGAACAGCAGGCACGGCATCAGGACCCAATAGACGAGCTTGTCGTTCAGGTTCCAGAATTCGACATTCGGAATGCCGCCACGCCGCAGCAGGTACCCCAACACGATGATCAGGAAGACCGGTGCGATCGAGACAAGGATGGCCGTCAGCGACATAACGGCCGCCCCTATTCAAGTGGTCGTGCCGCCCGCCGTTACATGGTGGCGCCGATGGCCCAGGGGATGAATTCGTTGTCGCCCATGCCCTGCGCCTCGGACTTGGTGGGTGAGCCGGAGGCGACCTCGAGCAGGCGATCGAAGATCCGCTGACCCATATCCTCCAGGCTGATGCCCTCGTCCAGCACCGCGCCGCAATTGATGTCCATGTCGTCGGACATGCGGTTGTACATGGCGGTGTTGGTGGCGAGCTTCATGCTCGGGGCCGGCTTGCAGCCGTAGACCGAGCCGCGCCCGGTGGTGAACGCCACGATGTTCGAGCCGCTGGCGACCTCGCCGGTGATCGAGCACGGGTCGTAGCCCGGGCTGTCCATGAACACGAAACCCTTGGCGTCGATGTGCTCGGCGTATTTGTAAACGCCGGCCAGATTGGTGGTGCCGCCCTTGGCCGCCGCCCCCAGCGATTTTTCGAGAATGGTGGTCAGCCCGCCGGCCTTGTTGCCCGGCGAGGGGTTGTTGTTCATCTCGCCCTTGTTGCGGGCGGTGTAGTCCTCCCACCACTTGATCCGCTCCACCAGCTTCTCGCCGACCTCGCGGCTGACCGCCCGGCGGGTCAGCAGGTGTTCGGCCCCGTAGATCTCAGGGGTCTCGGCCAGCACCGCGGTCCCGCCATGCCGGACCAGCAGGTTGGCCGCCTCGCCCAGAGCCGGATTGGCGGTGATCCCGGAATAGGCGTCCGAGCCGCCGCATTGCAGCGCCAAGGTGAGTTCGCTTGCCGGGCAGGTCGAGCGGAGCGCCAGATTGGCGGTCGGCAGCATCTCCTTGATGATCGCATGACCCTTGTCGACGGTCTTCCGCAGCCCGCCGGTATCCTGGATCGTCATGGTCTGGAAGGCCGGGCCCCGCTCCAGCCCGTAGGCCTCCAGCAGGAAGTCGATCTGGTTCACCTCGCAGCCGAGGCCGACCATCAGGATGCCCGCGAAATTCGGATGCCGCGCCATGCCCCACAAGGTGCGCTGCAGGTTCTCGAACCCGTCGCCGTCCCCCGCCATGCCGCAGCCGGTCGAGTGGGTCAGCGCCACCACCCCGTCGACATTCGGGAAGGCCTTCATGATGTCGGGGGTGAAGCTCTCGGCGATGTATTTGGCCGCCGTGGCCGAGCAGTTCACGCTGGTCAGCACGCCGATATAGTTCCGGGTTCCGATCCGACCGTTTTTGCGCTTGAAGCCCTCGAAGGTGACCCGGTCGCTGTCGTTGAAATAGGCGGTCGGCTTGGCGTCGACGCAGAACTCGTAGTCGCGGGAAAAGTCCTGCATCTCGACATTGTGGACGTGGACATGTTCGCCCACGCCGATCTCACCGGTCGCGAAGCCGATGATCTGGTCGTATTTCCGGATCGCCTCCCCCGCCTTGATGACCCGCGTGGCGACCTTGTGACCGGAGGGCACATGCTGGGTGGTCGTCACGCTCTCGCCCGGAAGATCCGTCCCCGGCATCAGGTCGACCCGAGCCGTGATCACATTGTCGGACGCGTTGAGACGGACGGCGATCGGTGCCGTGGTGGTGTCGGCCATGAAATCCTCCCGGGGATACGTTTGTTCGTTGCAGCCGAGCATACATCCAGGCGGGAGCACCGCAAATGGGATCGTCGCACGCACCGGATTGGCCGAAAAACAAGATAATTGACTTTGGCAACTATCTTTTTGATTAATTCGAAAACCGTCCTTTCAGCGCCAGGAGGTGGCCATGTCCGAGTTCGAGGAGCGGATTTCGGAGATCAGAGCTTTCAACCGCTTCTACACCCGCCATGTGGGTGGCTTGAACGAGGGATTGCTGGAAAGCAGCTTCTCGCTGGCGGAGACCCGGTTGCTGTACGAACTGGCGCATCACGATCATCTGACGTCCACCGATCTGGTGCGGGAACTGCGGCTCGATCCCGGCTACCTCAGTCGGTTGCTGAAGAGTTTTCGGGATCGGGGGCTTGTCGAAACTACACCGGCACCGGAGGACGGGCGGAAGGCGCTGATCCGGCTGACCGAGAGTGGCCGGGCCGCCTTCGCGCCGTTGAACGCGCGCTCCCGCGACGAGGTCGCGGGATATCTCGGTCCGATGTCGGAGAGCGACCAGCGACGGCTGGTGGCGGCGATGGCGACAATCCGGAGCGTGCTGGACCCTGTGGCGCCGACGGTCCCGACCCACCTGATCCGCCCGCATCGGCCGGGCGATATCGGTTGGGTGATCCACCGGCATGCCGTGCTGTACCAGGAGGAATATCAGTGGGACGGAAGTTTCGAGACGTTGGTCGCAGAGATCGGCGCGGCCTTCCTCAAGAACTTCAACCCGAAAGACGATTGCTGCTGGATCGCCGAGCGTGATGGGTTCATCGCCGGCTCGGTCTTCGTGGTCCGGGCCGATGAAACCACCGCGAAGCTGCGTTTGCTCTATGTCGAACCGTCGGCGCGCGGGGCCGGACTTGGACGGCGGCTGGTGGAGGAGGCGATGCGGTTCGCGCGCGGTGCCGGCTATCTCCGGATGACGCTGTGGACCAACGATGTGCTGACGGCCGCCCGCACGATCTATCAATCGTGCGGGTTCGATCTGGTCGACAGCACTCCGCATCACAGTTTCGGCAAGGATCTGGTGGCGCAGACCTGGGAACGGGATCTGTGATCTCGCCAAAAAGGCTGGCTCTGATCTCGGCCATGGCCACCGGAGTCCAGGTGGGGGCCGCGATCTTCGCAAGCCGCCTGGCGGTTGCCGATCTGGGTCCGACGGCCCTGGCCATGCTGCGCTACGGAATAGGCGCGATGATCCTGCTGCCGATTGCCGCGGTGATGGGCACGCTGCGGGTCCGACGGCACGATCTGTTGCCGATAGCATTCCTGGGCATCGGGCAGTTCGGTATCCTGATCGCGCTGTTGAATTTCGCCTTGCTGCATCTGAGCGCCGCGCGGGTGGCACTGGTGTTCGCGACCTTGCCGATCCTGACCATGCTGGTCGCAGCGTCCCTTGGCCGGGAAACGCTGAGCCTGCGGAAGACCTTAGGTATCCTCGTCACCCTGGTCGGTGTGGCGGCGGCTCTCTGGGACGGCCTGGTCGAAGGTGGCGGTGCGATGCCGTGGCTCGGCGTCGGGGCGACGCTGGCAAGCGCGCTCGTCGGGGCAGTCTGCTCGATTTTCTATGGCCCCTATGTTCGGCGTTATTCTCCCGTGAAGATCAGCGCATTGGCGATGACCTTCTCTGTGGTCTTTCTCCTCTGCCTGACGCCGCTTGACCCGCCGCCGGGAGGGCTGAGCGGCGCGGCGGGGGCGCCGTGGGGAGCAGTGTTGTTTGTGGGCGCATCCAGCGGGCTCGGCTATGTGATGTGGACCTTCGCCCTGAAGGAATTGCCGGCAACGGACGTCACGATCTTTATGTGCCTGAGTCCGGTCACCGCCACCGCACTCGACGCGCTAATCCTCGGCAGGCCTCCCGGTCCGGGGCTGCTGGTGGGTTTGGTCGCGGTGGCGTCCGGACTCTATCTGGCCCTTCGCAGCACCGACCCTCTTGCGCCAGCGGTCGGCTCGGTCCTAACTCCCCCTAAAGATCGATAAAGGGAGGAAAAAACATGACCGGACGGTTGCAAGGAAAGAAAGCGCTGATCACAGCGGCTGCCAACGGGATCGGCAAGGCAAGCGTTGAGGCCTTCGCGGCCGAGGGCGCGCAGGTGATCGCCACCGATATCAATGCCGACGCGCTGAAAGCGCTCGATGGTATGCCCGGTGTCACGACGCGCCTTTTGAATGTGCTGAAGCCCGAGGAGATCACGGCAGCCGCGGCCCAAATCGGTGCGGTCGACGTGTTGTTCAACTGCGCCGGCTTCGTGCATCACGGCACGGTTCTGGACACCGACGAGGATGCCTTCGATTTCTCGATGAATCTGAACGTGAAGGCGATGTACCGGATGATCCGCGCCTTCCTGCCGGCGATGATCGAGAACGGCGGCGGGTCGATCGTGAACATGTCCTCGGTCTCCTCGACCGTAAAAGGCATTCCGTTCCGCTTTGTCTACGGCACCTCGAAGGCGGCGGTGATCGGCCTGACCAAATCGGTCTCGGCGGATTTCCTGCGCCAGGGCATCCGCTGCAACGCGATCTGTCCGGGCACGGTGCAGTCCCCGTCCCTGGACGCGCGCATCAATGCGTTCGACGACCCGGTGCAGGCCCGCAAGGATTTCATCGCGCGCCAACCGCTCGGCCGGCTCGGCACGGCGGAGGAGATCGCGGCCCTCGCACTCTATCTCGCGGCCGATGAAAGCGCCTATACCACCGGTCAGCACTTCATCATCGACGGAGGGATCGCCGGGTGACCGTCACGCTTGAGACCATCAAGGCCGCAGCCGCCCGCATCGAAGGCAAGGTCCGCCTCACCCCGGTGATGCGGGCCGCCCCGATGCGGAACGATCCGGCGCCCGGTGCCGAGCTGGTGCTCAAGCTGGATTCCCTGCAGCCGACCGGCAGCTTCAAGGTCCGAGGAGCGGTCAACACCCTGCTGTCGCTGACGCCCGAACAGGTCGAGCGCGGCCTGATCACGGCCAGCGGCGGCAATCACGGTCTGGCGGTCGCCTA
>CALAHL010000853.1 GCA_937891725.1 uncultured Rhodospirillaceae bacterium
AGATTCGCTCACGTTTGGAAAGACAGTGAGTCGGCTTCTTTGAGCTTTGGTATAACTTCCTGAGCTTCCAGCACATGGAGCGCCGCAATCTGGAATATTACGGCAGCGCCCTGCTGAAGATCGGCTGCCGGACGATCTTTCACCGCAATCGCATCGGCGCGCTGCGTCCCGGAGAAGTCAGGCTTGACCCGGATTGCTTTGGTTCGGGGTGGGTCTCCAGGTCGCGAACCGCATTCTCGGCCGCTGAAGTCTCGAACAGAGACATTGCTGCGGGCCCAATTGGCCGGCTGCCGATCGTCGAGGAATTTCTGGTCCATCAAAGCTAAGGCATGTCCCCATTTCGGCCGCCGGATTGCCCGAGCCTGCGCGGTTGGCTAGGGTTTCAGCGTAGCTTGCTCGGAGTCCCGAAACGCCATGGTGTTTGATGACCAATCCCTACGAAACCGATCTCGACAAATCGCCGGCGAATCATGTCCCGCTGACCCCGCTCAGCTTTCTGGACCGGACGGCTGCGGTGTTCCCGACCCGGTTGGCGGTGGCGCACGGCGCACGGCGCTACACCTGGGCCGAGGCGGCGGAGCGCTGTCGGCGGCTGGGCTCGGCGCTGAAGGCGCGCGGGATCGGCAAGGGCGACACGGTGGCCGCCATGCTGACCAACACGCCGGAGGCGTTCGAGGCGGCGCACGGGGTGCCGATGACCGGTGGTGTGCTGAACATGATGAACACCCGGCTCGACCCGGAGGCGATCGCCTTCATGCTGGATCATGGCGAGGCCAAGATCCTGCTGACCGATACCGAGTTCGCACCGATCGTCAAAAAGGCGATAGCCCTCTCGAAAGGCAACCCGCTGGTGATCGATGTGGACGACAGTGAAGGTCCTGGCGGCGAGAAAATCGGCGAGACCGACTACGAGAGTTTCCTGGCGTCCGGAGATCCGAGCTATCCCGGCGTGCGGCCGGATGACGAATGGGACGCGATCGCGCTGAACTACACCAGCGGGACCACCGGCGACCCGAAGGGTGTGGTCTATCACCACCGGGGCGCCTATCTGAACGCATTGGGAAATGTGCTGGTCTGGGGCATGAAGATGCACCCGGTCTATCTCTGGACCCTGCCGATGTTCCACTGCAACGGCTGGTGCTTCCCGTGGACCGTTACCGCCCAGGCGGGCACCCATGTCTGCCTGCGCAAGGTCGAGGCGGGCGCGATCTACAAGGCATTCGACGAGGACGGGGTGACCCATCTGTGCGGTGCCCCGATTGTGATGAGCCTGATGCTGAACGCACCGGAGGATCAGAAGCGCGACTTTCCCCAGAAGGTCCAGATGATGACCGCCGCGTCCGCCCCGCCCGCCACGGTGCTGGCCGGGATGCAGGACATGGGCATCGACGTGACCCACGTCTACGGCCTGACCGAGGTCTACGGTCCCGCCGTGGTCTGCGCCTGGCATGACGAGTGGTCGGCCCTGCCGATCGAGGAGCAGGCTGAGATCAAATCCCGTCAGGGCGTGCGCTATCCGGTGCTGGGCGGGCTGACCGTCGCCGATCCCGAGACGCTGGAGCCGGTGCCCGCCGACGGCCAGACCATGGGCGAGGTGATGATGCGCGGCCATATCGTCATGAAGGGCTATCTCAAGAACCCGGCCGCGACCGAGAAGGCGTTCAAGGGCGGCTGGTTCCACACCGGCGATCTGGGGGTGATGCACCCGGACCACTACATCGAACTCAAGGACCGCTCGAAGGACATCATCATCTCCGGCGGCGAGAACATCTCGACCATCGAGGTCGAGGGGGTGCTGTACAAACATCCCGCCGTGCTGGAAGCCGCCGTGGTCGCCAAACCGGACGACAAATGGGGCGAGACGCCGTGCGCCTTCGTCGCCCTGCGGCCCGGCAAGACCGCCACGCCGGAGGACATCATCGCGTTCGCCCGCACCCATCTGGCCGGGTTCAAATGCCCCAAGACCGTGGTGTTCGGCGAGCTGCCGAAGACGTCGACCGGCAAGGTGCAGAAGTTCGTACTGCGGGAGCTGGCGAAGACGGCTTAGGGGCGGATCCACCCGGTCGCCACCGCGCGCGCCCAATCGGGTCGCCCGGCCTCTGAGGCCAGCCGCGCCATCCGGCTGCTGTCGTATGGCACCTGCCGGAAGGTCACCCGCCAGCTGTCACCGTCTATTTCGAGCACGGCATAGGACGCATCGGGGGTGCCGGTCTGCACGACGTGGGGGATCGGGTGCCCGTCGTCGGTATAGCCGGGACAGCCGACGCTGCCGGGATTCACCAGCAACCGGCCGCCCGAGATCCGCATCGCTCGGGGCGTATGGCTGTGGGCGCAGAGGATCAGCGGAAAATCGACCCCCTCCGCCTGCCGCTCGACCGGTCCCAGCGGCGCCATCGCCATCGACCCGCCCGGCAGCACCTGTTCCATCCAGTAGGTGCTGTCGTCCTGCGGGGTGCCGTGGCATAGGAAGATCTGGTTCTGAAGCCCGATACTCGGCTTCAGCGACCGGAGCCATTCAAGCGCCTCGTCGGTCAGTTGTTCCGCCGCGACCCGGTCGGATGCTCCCATCTCGGCGCGCGGCACCTCCAGGATCCAGCAGTCGTGGTTTCCCCGGATCGAGAGCATGTCGCGGGACAGCAGGATTTCAGCGGTCTCGGCCGCCGCCAGCGGCCCGCTGAAATGATCCCCCAGATTGACGATCGTCTCGATCCCGAGCGCGTCGATATCCGCCAGGACGGCGGTGAGCGCGTCACTGTTGCCGTGAATATCGGCGATTGCCGCGAACCGGGTGAAGGCGAGAGACCGGGTCATGGCGAAAAATGGATAGAGGCGTCAATTCTCGCCAGATCGGACAGTGGATTCACCGCGGGCTCCTCACTGCGAACCGGGTCCAGACCGCCAGACTGAACAGCACGACCGCACCGCCCTGGTGCAACGCGCCGAGCCAGACCGGAACCACGGCCAGCAGGGTGACGATCCCGATCCCGGCCTGCAGGACCACCATCGCCCCCAGCAGCGTGACCGGCAGTTTCGCGTCGTCTGGAATTCTTGGCCGGGCCCAGATGGCGAACCCGAGGGTGAGGGCGGCTGTCGTCATCGCGATCCAACGGTGGTTGAATTGTACCGTCGCCACGTTCTCGATCAGACCCGCCACGCCCAGATCCCAATACCCGTCCGGCACGAACCGGCCGTCCATCAGCGGGAAGGTGTTGTAGTCCAGGCCCGCATCGTTCCCGGCCACGAAGGCGCCGGCGACGATGGTGAGCGCGATCAACGCCAGCAGATGCCCGGCGCCGATCCGCACGGCGCGGTCTGAGGTCCCGGGCGTCGGATGATCGGCGGCGCGGATCTCCAGGGCCGTCCAGATCAGCAGTCCGAGGATCAGGAACGCCATCGACAGGTGGGTGGCCAGCCGGTACGGGCTGACCATAGCCTGATCGGCCAGGCCGCTGGTCACCATCCACCAGCCGATCGCCCCCTGCAGACCGCCCAGAGCCAGCAGAAAGAGCAGACGGGGCAGTCGGTTACGCTCGATCCGTCCGGCGACCAGAAACACCGCCAGGGGCAGGGCGAACACGATCCCGATCAGACGGCCCCAGACCCGGTGGACGTATTCCCAGAAGAAGATCGTCTTGAACGCCTCCAGGTCCATCCAGCCGTTCACCTGCTGAAACTGCGGGGTCAGCTTGTAGAGCTCGAACACCCGGGTCCAATCGGCCTCACTCAGGGGCGGGACCCAGCCGATCAGCGGTCGCCATTCCACCATCGACAGCCCGCTCTCGGTGAGGCGGGTGATCCCGCCGATCACGATCATGGCGGCGACCATCGCAGCGTTCACGAACAGCCAAGCGACCACGGCCGGGCGGGCGCGCACGGCCCGGTCGCTGGGGGCCGCCAAGTGGGTGGGAGAACTGCCG